>LOER01000033.1 GCA_001515945.1 Desulfitibacter sp. BRH_c19 | reverse complement strand
GGATCGCTATTTAACTATTTTAATAGTAAAAAGCAATTGTATTTATTCTTGCTTGATTATGTGGTTGAGGTTATTGATAAAATCTACGATGAGGTGGATTGGAATGAAACAGATATTTTTAAAAGAATGGAAAAAATAGGATTAGTTAAGTTTAAAATCATGAAAAAGTTTCCACAAGCATTTGATTTTCTTAAAACTACTTCCCATGAGGATGCTGTAGAGGTTAAATCTGAAATCGATAAAATGGGTAAGCATCTCATTAAAAGCGGTTCTGAAATGGGTTATAAAAATATAGATCTGACAAAATTTCGTGATGATATTGATATTGAAAAAACAATGAATATTATTAGTTGGACCATACTAAGTTTTGCAGAGCAGCAGAGGGATAAAGTAAATTCCTTTGAAGAGATCAATATGGATTTGCTTAGAGAATGGGATGATTATTTTGACATAATGAAACGTTGTTTTTATAAGGAGGAAAAATGATATGTTTATTGATATTTCAAACTTGAAGAAATGCTATACAACGGGTGTTGTTATAACTGAAGTTTTAAAAGGAATCGGAATGAAACTGGAGAAGGGGGAAATCGGTGTTATCCTTGGGCCATCAGGTTCAGGAAAATCCACACTAATGAATATCCTAGGTGGTATTGACCGCGGTGACAGCGGTAAGGTCATTGCTGACGGGATTGAGGTAAACAATTTGAAGGACGATGAACTGACGGATTATAGACGTGGGGACATCGGTTTTGTCTTTCAGTTCTATAACCTAGTTTCCAACCTTACAGTAGGAGAAAATATTGAAGTTGTATCAAATATTAGTAAATCGCCTCTAAACACTGACGAAGTATTAGCAGCGGTGGAAATGAAGGATAAAAAACATCGCTTTCCAAGGGAACTAAGCGGTGGTGAGCAACAACGGGTCTCCATTGCCAGAGCGATTGTCAAAAATCCTAAGCTCCTACTATGTGACGAGCCAACCGGTGCACTTGATTATCTTACATCTCGCAGTATCTTGCAACTCTTGGAGCAGGTAAACAAGAAATATGGCACAACCATTTTGATGATAACCCATAATGCTGCCATTTCCGCTATGGCAAACAGGGTATTTAAGCTGCGAAGCGGAGAAATCGTAGAAGATACGGTTAATCAGATGATTGTACCAGCTGAAGGGATTGAATGGTAATGGTGATCAATAAGAGAATCAAACGTGTCTTTCTGGAAAACAAAGCACAGTATATCGGATGCATTGTGCTGATTATTTTAAGCAGCTTTATATTTACAACGATGAGCCAATTTGCCGATAATTTTGAGCGGCTGGCAAACGAATTTCAAGTCGGGTATCTGCAGGAAGATGCAACATTCACAACTGACAAAACCATCGACAACTTGCAGGAGCTTGAGTCTACAGCAAACGTGATGATAGAAGAAGGGAAAACCTTTGAGTATGCGCTCTCAGAGGAGAAAACCCTGCGCATCTTTAGCAAAAATGACAGGATCAACATTCCGGCAATCATCGACGGTAAAGAACTAAGTGGAAGTGGCGAGATACTCATCAACCCGTATTTTGCTGATGCCCACAACTATAAAATCGGTGATGAGATCAGGATATTAGATAAATCCTTTACCATTGCCGGAATTATGGCGCTGCCGAATTATATTTATCCCCTACAATCAGAAGAAATGATGATGCCGCTACCAGGCTTTGGCGTTGCAGTCATTAGCAAGGAAGACTTCGGTGCCTTTAATCAAGGAAGCAGTTTCTATGCTGTGAAGTTTAATCATACCGATCAAAACCTCGGTATCCAGTCATTTGAATTTAGAGAACTGCTGAAGAGCCGTGGTATTGATATCATAAAGTGGACAAATATCGAAGACAATAAGCGGGTTAATATCGTTGCTGCGGAGGTTAAAATACTCAATTTGGTGAGTAAGGGTGTACCGACAGGGATTTTATTGTTGGCCATTGTTTTGATTGGCAACGTTATTGGGCGAATGATTAAACGCGAATCAGCGATTATCGGTGCATTGTATGCCTTAGGGTATAGAAGAAAGGAGCTATATCGCCATTACTTGACGTTTCCGTTGCTGATGGCCATTATCGGAGGCATCATTGGGACCATTCTTGGTATATTCCCCGTACGTGCAGCGGTATCATTCATGTTTAGTGCCTTCAATATACCGCTGACTGGAATCCAGTATAGTCCCATCAGTATGATCATCGGTCTGCTCTTACCCATTCTCTTCCTCGGATGTAGTAGCTACTTTGTCATACGAAAGGAACTGAAACATTCCCCCGTGGAACTGATGAAAGGCAAGAAAGAAAAGAGCAAGGTCAATTTTTTGGAACGTATGTTCAAGCTTGAAAAACTCAAATTCGTGGCAAAGTTCCAAATCAGGGAACAACTTAGAAGCCTGTCCCGACTTGCTTTTCTATTATTTGGTGTTGCCGTAGCCACAATGCTTTTGCTTTGGGGTTTTACCCTCAAAAGTGGTTTTGATAATATGCTTACAGGAGGCACAGTGTATAATTTCGAGTACGAGTATAAATTCGACGAGCTACGCTATGAGCCGCTTCCAGTTGGTGCCGAACCCTTTCAAGCATTGTTATTTCTGCCGGAGGATGATGATAAAAGAGATTTTTACGTTACTGGCGTCATGCCTGACTCTGATCTGGTTACCCTTGTAGATGAATCCGGTGTAAGGATGAGTGTGAATCAGGTGATTGTAACGAAGCCTGTTGCTGATCTATTAAAGTTAAAGAAGGGAGACACCGTAGACATCGTCAGAAAGCTGGATGGGCGCATATTTTCGTTGAAGATCGATAGGATAGCCGATACCTATGAGGGTAGATTTATCTTCATGCCTCTAGCGGATTTTAATGAAAAATTCGAAATGCCGGAAAGAAGCTATATCGGGGCCTTTAGTAATGTTCTGCTGGATATACCCGACAAGCAGTCCTACAGTGTAGTGTCTTTAGAGGATAAGTTAGCAGCAATTGAAGAGGTTATTGGGCCTACAAAGTCAATGATGAGTGGCCTGGCGGTGATAGCCTTTATCATCGGAATGATTGTTATCTATCTTGTAACTTCAATGATCGTTGAGGAAAACAAGGGCACCATTTCCCTCATGAAGATTTTCGGCTACCGGAAGAGGGAAATCAATTCATTGATTCTGAATAGCTCAACTGTCGTTGTTGTGATTGGATATATTATTGGTATACCCTTGACGCTCTCTGCTATAGGGGTATTGGTTCAATCACTTGAAAATAGTGTTGGAATGACGTTGCCACCCCTAACGATTGATCTGTCATATATTCTAATTGGATTTATCGCTGTAATGTTCGCCTATGAGTTGTCGAAGCTGCTGTGCAAGAAAAAAGTCAATAAAGTTTCTATGAGTGAAGCCTTAAAATCAGGAATGGAATAAACATTCACTTGGTTTACGATGGGGTATAATAAAAATACTATTGACATTAACGTTACGTAAAGGTGTATAGCAGTATTGTCAGGAGACGAAGGATGGAATATACAGTGCAAAAACTAGCTCAGTTGGCGGGTATTAGTACTAGGACATTAAGATATTATGATGAGATTGGAATTCTTAAGCCGGCAAGAATTAGCTCTTCAGGGTATCGTATTTATGGTCAAGCAGAGGTGGATAGATTACAACAGATTCTCTTCTATAGAGAGCTGGGGGTTAGCCTCGAAGGTAATAAAGGTATATTAACTTCACCTTCTTTTGATGCAGCAAAGGCACTAAGAGAACACCTAGAAAAGCTTCTTGACAAAAGAGAGCAATTGGATATTTTAATTTCAAATGTTAATAAATCAATTGCTTTTACAGAAGGGAGAATTACAATGACTGATAAAGAAAAATTTGAGGGTTTTAAGCAGAAGTTAGTTGATGATAATGAAAAAATGTATGGCAATGAAATTCGTGAAAAGTATGGGCATGAAACTGTTAATAAATCTAATCAAAAGGTAAAAAACATGACTCAAGGGCAATATGAAGAGGTTAGAAGACTTGGAAATGAGGTTATTGAAACCCTTCATGCTGCGTTTAAAACAGGTGACCCTGCGGGAGAATTAGCCCAAAAAGCAGCAGACCTACACAAGAAGTGGTTATGCTTCTACTGGGATAGTTACACAAAAGAGAGGCCCATGCAGGGGTTGCTCAGATGTATGTTGATGATCCAAGATTCATGGCATACTATGACGAGAAACAGCCTGGAACAGCTGTATTTTTAAGAGATGCAATCTTCATTTATACGTGAATGAACAAATAAAAAGTTTTGTTTAAGAATAAACAAAATACGATTGAGTGGTTAGTGATTGGTGCAAGCTAGTCACTTTTTTGCTTGCCATAATTTGTCTTAATCTATAATCATGTGAAAAGACCAACCTTATTAAGGTGTTTTACGTCTATATAGTCTATAGATATAAAAGGGGTGGTTTGCTTGAAAAAAACTATTTTTGCGATATTAATTTTTATGTTTGCTGTCTCAGTAATGGGATGTAATCAAACTGTTGACGAAGATTCTTCCAAGAATGATGAACCGGGAATTATTGGATATGTAATGAATAAAGAAAATGATAGGATACTTGTAATTAATCCTGAAGCACACGATTTTGTGAAACTGGTGGGGTTTCGGAATACTATGATGCTATATGGTTTTCAAATGCTCCTCAAGATATTGATTTAGGTGAGAAAGTGAAGGTATGGTTTGATAATGTTCTAGACTCTTATCCTGCTCAATCTGATGTAATTCATATAGAAGTAATTCCAAGCCAGAGACCGGGTGAAGCGGATTTGACTGAAGCAGAAGCTTTATATATGGCTCTGACATCTGAACTGAGTCATAACGATAGTTTAACTGTTGTTAAAAATATAGAGTATGACAATGAGACGGATATGTGGGATATCACGCTTAAGGAGATTTGGGGAGTATATAGTATTCAGATAGATGATAAATAAATTAGGTAATTGATTCATGAACTAATCCTACATGATTGTGCACGGAAAGTCGGATAGACATATATAACTTCTGATATTCTATTGGTGAGAGGGGAGGTCATATAAATGGATTATCTTGAAAAAAATGAATGAGGCATTAAACTATATTGAAGAAAATCTTACTAATGATATAGACTATAAAAAAGTGGCGAGCCTGGCTTTTTGCTCGGAATATCATTTTCAAAGAATGTTTTCTTTTCTAGAGGTGTTACGCTTTCGGAGTACATTCGCCGCAGACGCCTTACTTTTGCGGCGTTCGAATTCACTAATAGTAGCATTAAGATAATTGATGTTGCGATAAAATATGGATACAACTCACCAGATTCTTTTACAAGAGCTTTTCAAAGTTTGCGTGGGATAACACCGTCAGAGGCCAGAAATAATGGTCGATCATTAAGAGCTTATCCACGAATGACCTTTCAATTATCAATTAAAGGAGGAAGTGAAATGAACTATCGAATTGAAGAAAAAGAGGCATTTCGTATAGTTGGTATCAAGAAGAGGGTTCCTATAATTTTCCATGGAGTTAATCCAGAGATTGCCGCTATGTGGAAAACTTTAAATGATGAGACAATAAATAAACTTAAGGAGCTTTCCAATGTTGAGCCTCTAGGACTGCTTCAAGCATCTACGAACTTTTCTGAAGGTCGAATGGAGGGAAAAGGGGAGCTTGATCATTATATAGGCGTTGCTATAACTAATGAATGTCCAGATAACTTGACACAACTTGAAGTTGCTGCCTCAACATGGGCTGTATTCGAATCAGTTGGACCATTTCCTGATACGCTGCAAGATGCCTGGGGACGCATCTATTCTGAATGGTTTCCATCCTCAAACTATCAACAAACAGAAGGGCCAGAAATCTTGTGGACTGAGAATAAAGATGTAACTTCACCAACTTTTAAAAGCCAAATATGGATACCGATTTTGAAAAGGAAATAACATTCAAAGCATCAATTGCACAGCCCAGCAGGTTATGAAGAATTAAACAAAAAAACGTTTAGGATAGGAGGTTACAAAATGCGTAAGAAAGTCTTAATAGTACTATTGTTATTTAATCTGTTGCTAATATTAGCAGGTTGTACCTCTACCTCTGATGAAACAGAAAAAGAACAAATGGTTATACTCAAGAAAAAATAATGGACGTATTAACTAGTGAAGGGGTATCTAGAATAACTTGGTCTCCGGACGATATAAAGGTTATTTATATC
This sequence comes from Desulfitibacter sp. BRH_c19, assembly GCA_001515945.1. Taxonomy (NCBI): domain Bacteria; kingdom Bacillati; phylum Bacillota; class Clostridia; order Neomoorellales; family Desulfitibacteraceae; genus Desulfitibacter; species Desulfitibacter sp. BRH_c19. Next base: position 249,000 of record LOER01000033.1, on the reverse strand, counting down.
GAAGAAAATAAAAGTGAGGAAAATGGCTTAAGCGAAGCCTATCTTTGGAAAGTTGGCGAAGAAAAGGCAGCGGTTGTAAGAGTTGTTTCTCAGGAGACTTATAGTTTTACATGGGCATCTGGTAGCCAATACTTTTTAATTAGTGAAAAACAGGGAGAAAAATTTGTAAATAGTATAGTAAACGCTGATAATTTATTTGAAGAGGAATATAAAATAAAAAGCACTTCCATTCCGGTCTGGAATCCGGATGGTTTGTCTTTAGTTTTTTCTGATGAACAAAACGATTATGGTGAAGGTTGGGGATCATTGGAAGTCTATACAATAGGAGAAAAGAAAAGCGAGTACATTTGGAAGGCCAAGGATACCCTCTATGAAATTGAATCTTGGGATCAAGAAGGGAATATAGCTTATACGGAAGTTTATGAAGGAAAAGAAACAAAGAAGACAACCCAAAATATAAGACCGGCTATTTCAGGAGTTCATCTAGGTGATACTAAAGAGGAGGTCAGGACAGCATTAGGAACTGATTACGAAGAAACTCCTCCTTCTGCAGAGGTGGGACATTTCCCCGAGCAAGTCTATAGATGGACTTATGATAAGGGGTTTACAATTTTTGTTGGTGAGGAATCAGGGAAAGTATTAGAGATACTAGCCACTTCCCCTGAGGCAGAAACGAATTTAGGTGTGAAAATAGGGGATACAGCAGCTAAGGTTTTTGAAGCCTATAGGCAAAAATATATAGAACCAGAGAGTATTCATGGTGGAAAACTTTTCGGTGTTTTCAAGGTGGAGGGAGCCGCAGCCTTGTCCTTTAATTTCACTATGGGTGAAGAAGAAGTACAATTTCCCCGAGAAATTAAGCCGGAATCCAAGGTTGAAATGATGATACTGACGTATCCTGAACAAATGGATGATTCTTTTTAAATTGTATTTTGTTTCCCCTTAGACTGTTTAGTTTAAGGGGGTTTTCTATTGTGGGATCTAATATATCTGCAAGCAAGTGCCATCCAAAAGAACAGTAGAGAGCTTAAGCCTGGTTATGAAAGAAACAGTTGTATGTGATATAATAAAGAAAAAAGTTATAGAATTTTGAGAGGTGAAAATTATGCTTGGTGGTGTGATTGCTGGATTGATAGTTGGATGGGTCATATCAATGTTTGGTGGTAATGACCTTCTTATTCAAGGCATTTTAGAGTTAACTGGGAAAAATATTAGTAATGCAGGATACTATACCATTCTTGCTTTGCTTGGTGCTATAGGTGGCGCCTTAAATAATTATAGAAGGTAATAAGAACAGAAGCGCAGGGACGGTTATCTTTGCTTCCATATTGCTTCGGCTTGCTTGGTATCACCCATATAAAGTTTACATTTATAATAAAGGCAGTTCGGGGTTTCCCCTTAGACTGCCTTTTGATTTTAGGTGTGATTAATTACCCAATACTGCATTTCTATATTCTCACCCTGTAATACAATCTAAAACATTCACCAAACCCTCATGCCACCTCTAACATTAGTAACGTGTTTAAAGCCTAGTTTTTTAAAGATTTTGCTACCTTTGTTGCTTCTCATCCCACTTTGACAAATAAGTACTACTTCTTTGTCCTTTGATAGTTCATTGGCTTTTTGTAATATTTGATTTAATGGTATATTTTTAAATCCTCGAATATGATTTGTTGTAAACTCTTCAAAAGTCCGAACATCTATTAATTGTTTAGTTTTATCTTTTAATTCTTTCTTTAAATCCGTTGTAGAAATTTGTCGTACACCTTTTGCTGGTAGTAGGTGTTGGACAAGGAAAAAAATAAGAAGTACCACCAATAAATAATTCAAATACTCCATTTAATTCACTCCTTAGAGATGCTGATTTTTTAAATTAAATATTATCCGTCTTGAGTATATAGTATATTACTTAAGGACTGTAAAGAAGACATGGACTTGGAATTTTGTACATGTCTTCTAATTATGGATACATTTTGATTAACAGCTATAGGTAGGATTTAAGAAAAAGAAGGTGTCATCTTTATTATCTAATGTTAAATTTTCAGCATAGCTGAAGGCTACTTTGTCAAAAAAAACTTGAATTTTATCAATTTCTTTTACAATATCATTATTTTTAGGTTCATCCAGAACCATTCCTAATCGTGGACCGCCTCAGCCCATACCAGCAAGATAAACACGAATTCCTTTACTGGAATTTTCAGAGATAATATTCATTAATTTGTTTTTTGCATTATCTGTAATCTTCATATTGTGCCTCCCAATTTTATTTAAATATACCCCCGGGGGTATATTTAAATTCTATATGATTCTCTTCAATAATGCAACACTATTTTAATAAATTAAACTAAAATAATTCTGGGACTTGAAAAGGTTTGGTTAAAGATTACCTTTATCTACTTTTTACCAACAAATTTACAGCCTCTTGAATATGTTTTGCAGTAGTTTCACCTTTCTCAATTTGAGTTTTAATGCAAATTTCTAAATTCTCGCTTACGACTACACCAATTGCTTGATCCAAGGCATTTCTAGCTGCCGCCATTTGTCCTACTAAATCCTTACATTCTTTTTCTTCTTCTATCATTTTTAAAATCCCTTTAACTTGTCCTTCAATTCTTTTAATCCGATTTTTTAACTGAACATTATACTTCATTGTAACACCCCCATCTATATCTTTTCTTGTAGTTAGATAAAATATATTTTTATTATATACCCTACTATGTATTAAATGTAAGGAGTAACTGGGGTCAGGCTTGACAAATTGACAAGTTTGAAATGAATTAAGAAAAACATATTAAGATTTATAGCGGAGAATTTGGGAGCAGACGTTGAATGGCTTGATACACCGGCGACTATAATAATAGAAGGCTAGTACCATTAAGATACATAGCTAAAATGTTAAATTCACACGTACAATTGTTTTCAGGAACTAAAGAAGTAAAAACTCATTTCATAATGCAATCTTTATAGTTAGAAGGTGTCATTCCTGTAATTCTTTTAAATACTGTTGAAAAGTGAGTGCGATTATTGAAGCCACATAAAGTGCTTATCTCACTAATACAATAGGTTTTAGTTGCCAACAGTTTTTTTGCTTTTTCAATCTTTAATTCTATCAGATATCCAAAGGGAGTCTTACCGGTATGTTTTTTAAATACTCTTATAAAGTGATAAGGGCTGTAGTTTGCAAAAGCTGCTAAATCATCTAGTGAAAAATCAGAACACATATGGTTTTGAAGAAATTCTTCTGTTTTCTTAATAATTTTCACATCATTATATTCTTTAGAATGGTAGTCATAGGAAAGATTATTTCCTACATCTCTTAAAAGGTTAATTATTATTTGTATATTCAAACTTTGGAGAATAAACTCATAACCAGGCTGCTTGTTTTGGGCCTCTTCCATGAATTGAAACACCAAGCTATTTATGTGGGAATCCATGTTAAAGGTGCCGTTGTTATAATAAATTTCACTTTTCCCAGAAAGTAAGTGGGAAAACTCTTTCATATATTCTTTTTGGATAAAAATAGGAATAAAGGTTTCAACTGATTTTTCTTCAGTAAAGAGGTGCACCTGATCAGGATTTACAGGAAATATCTTTTTTTGTTCCAAAAAATATTTCTTTTTTTCAACCACAGCCACAGGCATGTTTTTTGAGGGTAGAAGAAACTTATAGCATCCAAACCCCTTAGGCTCTGAAAACACATTTTTTGCTTTTAATATAGTTATTTTATCGCTGGAATATGTTTTTACAATGTCTGAAATACCTGGAGGAAATTCTTTAAACAACTCTGAGGAATATGTTTTCATATTAATCCCCTAAAATAAGCCTTACTATTAATACCATTATATAGCAATAATAGAAACACATCAAGCAATTGCTGAAACCATTAAAGATAGGTAACTTGGTATAATCGGAATACATGGCAAATATGCAATTGAGGAAAAAAGCCATAAACAGGATTCTTTATTCAGGTGGAGTTTCCCACAGGATTAGTTCAACTAGAGTTCAGGGAAAAGCACCTGAACTAAGTTTTACTGAATGGTTCCATCTGAATATTAGAAACCGTTATCCAGGGGCTTAGTACACTTATCTTCCACCTATGCCAGTAGTTCTAGCATTGTAATTTTTGCAATGGGTAGAAATACCAGTGCAAAGCAAGAGGTGGGAGTCATAGTGGTACTTAAGCCATCGGTAAATTTTGAAAAAATGTAAAGGGGGATGAGGTGTTAATTGGATTGAAAGATAATGGAGAAGGGAGTAATTAATTTGAAAAAGATGTGGGTTTTGTTAATGGTATTACTGATGATTTTGTCATTAGTGGCATGCTCAGCTGAAAATGCAGAACAGCCTGGTGATAGTCAATATGAGGATGTTTCAGATTATGAGAACAATGATGAGAATGATAAGGAAAATAGCATAGATGATATAGAAGATGAACAATCAGGTAATGCAGCTGAGATAGGCAAAGCCAATACGGGATTAATTAATGAAGATAAAATTCCTAGCGGCTATAGAAAGGATGTAGCTCCTATTGTCGGTGGTAGTGAAATATATGATGGACAGGTGTTAGAGCAAAATGGAAATACATATTATTGGATTATGTGTTATTCGAAAGCAGAGAAAGAGGATATATTGAAATTTTATAAAGAAGTACTGGAAAATGCTACGGATAAAGAAGAAGGAACACTTAGCACAGGAAGCTACTATTTAAATGGAACTTTAGATAATGTAAGGATTTCTCTTACCATTGGTGATGAAGATGTCCATGAAGAGTATAAATCTTTTTTTCCAATAACAATGGAAATGCTTGAATAAGATTTAACTAATTTTGAGAGGAAGATTTTAAAAATGAAAAAATTGCTTCTTATATTGCTTGTTACCTTAATAGTGCTTTCAATAACAGCATGTGGTAAAACCATAAAAACAGACGACGGTGAAATATCATTAAAAGATGGAGAAGTTGAAATAAAGACAGAGGATGGTTCCACAACTGTAGAAGATGGGAAAATAACATTTGAAGGTGAAGATGGAAGTGCAGTTCTTGAAGCTAGTGAAGACGGTGTGGATTTACCAGATGGGTTTCCCCAGGATTTAGTTCCTATAATTGATGACAGTATTATTTTAATGGCAATAGGCGGAAATGATGAAGGGGGAGAAGAATATTCGATTACTGCTCTAACAAACACAGAAGTAAAAGATGTAGTTGACTTTTATAAAGATATTATGAGCGATGCTGAAGATAGTACTACGGTAGCAGCTGGGGATATGAACATTTTTGCCGGGTTAAAGAATGGTATTCATGTAACTATTACAATTAGCCCAACTGATGAAGATGAATACAAAGCCATGATAAGCATTATAACAGTCCGGGAGGAATAGATTTAGATGATTCTAGGGCTATCTTTTAGATTATTTAGTTTTCAAAAAAGATATATTTGTGAATGACTAAAATTCAAGACGGGGAGAGGATGAAATATGAATAATCAATGGAATTTTAAGAAATCAGTAGTTCAACTGGTTGTAATAGCGTTTGTTCTACTCATGCTACCGACGGCGGCCTTAGCAAGTTTCTCGGTTGGGGACGGTACAGAGGGAAACCCCTACCAGATTTCGACGGCAGAAGAGTTGAATAGTGTGCGGAACTATTTGGGAAATGAGCACGCAGATAAGCATTTTAAACTGATAGAGAATATTGACCTGACTGATACCGTTTGGGGGGCAGTGTACGCTCGGCAGTATGATACAGGAGGCTGGGAGCCTATCGGTTCATTAAGTGAGCTATTTAGAGGTAACTTTGACGGTGACGGATATACCATTACCGGTCTCTTTATCGACCGGCCCGGAGAGGGTGACGTCGGCCTGTTCGGCAGCATGTATGGAGCCCTTCAAAATGTGGGGCTTTCGGGTGTTAATGTTACCGGCAAATCTACGGTAGGCGGCCTGGCAGGAACCAACTACGGCGCGATTACCGGATCCTACGTCACAGGAGGTACTGTGTCCGGTAGCGGGGATGTTATCGGCGGTCTAACGGGCAGGAACGGCACCACGATCAGCGATTCTTACGCCCAAGTCACAGTGGCGGGGTCGGTATATCAGTTCGTAGGCGGCCTGGCGGGAGTTAATGCAGGTACGATCAGCAACTCTCACGCCGAGGGCGGAGTGCAAGGTGCTGAGTTTGTTGGCGGTCTGGTAGGATCAAGCCTGCCCAGTGGTATGATTGAAAACGCCTATGCCACGGGTCTAGTGACTGGTAGCGGGTGGTATATCGGCGGCTTGGCGGGAAAGAATGATGGTACGGTTAGCAATTCCCACGCAACGGGTAATGTTACAGGCACTAGTAATGTCGGCGGCCTGGTGGGGGAGAACGGTTTGTCTGCTGGAGGCACAATCGAGAATTCTTATGCCACGGGTAATGTAGATGCCTCTAGTTCCAGAGTTGGCGGTTTGGTGGGGTGGATGTACCATGCAGACAGTACGATCACTGGATCTTATGCCACAGGCAACGTGTCAGGGCGCCAACGGACTGGCGGCCTGGTTGGGCAGGTTTATGAAGGAACTGTCAATAATAGCTATGCTCTAAATACGGGGATTTCAAGAGGATCTGGTTCAGCAAGTACAACCTTTGGCCGGATTGCGGGAGAGAATAGCGGTACATTAAGTGGGAACTGGGCTAATTCTACAATGGCGGTGCCATTTGAAGGTGCTTATACAGAGAAAACCCATGACGGTAAGGATGGGGCGGATCTGGATGATTGGTCGATCAACAATGGCATACTAATGGTTGACTCATCTACCATACTAACGAGCGACCCCGTAAGCCCAGAAATGAACCAAAATTTCACCTTCACGGTTCAGGTCCGTGATGTTGGGAATAATCCGGTCAACGGTCTGGATGCGGGTGATTTCGACATCAATGAAAACGGTACCGGGTCACTAACGCTGATGAGCGTTGAGGAAGACGGTACCACCGGTAAATACACTGTAACGGCAAGTTATGACACGGCAGAGACCATCACCATTACTGTGTACGTTCTGTTGGTTCAAGCAGGCAGTATTGAAAATCTGGTAATTCAGGAGGCAATTCAAGATGTAACCCCGTCTGAAGCAACATCTGGTATAACCAATCAAGCGATGGGGGAAGCAGGGAATAAAAAGGTGTCCCTGACCATAGCCGTAAAGAACGCATCAAGTGAAAGTTTGACAGGTTATACAGCCGCAGATTTTAGTGTTTCAGTTGATGGAGCATCTGCAGTAACCTTTGAAAATGCTCCATTCTCGAACTTCCAGGATAACAATAACGGTTTTTATCTAGTCGTATTTACAGGTGATGACCATGCAACTGATTATACTTTGACGAGCTTAACGGTAGACGGTGTTGAAATAGAAGCGGGTCCCACAACAGTGACCACACCACCGGCAGAGCCAGTGGATATCACTCCGGCTGAAGCAACATCTGGTATAACCAATCAAGCGATGGGGGAAGCAGGGAATAAAAAAGTATCCCTGACCATAGCCGTAAAGAACGCATCAAGTGAAAGTTTGACAGGTTATACAGCCGCAGATTTTAGTGTTTCAGTTGATGGAGCATCTGCAGTAACCTTTGAAAATGCTCCATTCTCGAACTTCCAGGATAACAATAACGGTTTTTATCTAGTCGTATTTACAGGTGATGACCATGCAACTGATTATACTTTGACGAGCTTAACGGTAGACGGTGTTGAAATAGAAGCGGGTCCTACAACCGTGACCACGCCACCGGCAGAGCCAGTAGATATCACTCCGGCTGAAGCAACATCTGGTATAACCAATCAAGCTATGGGAGAAGCAGGGAATAAAAAAGTATCCTTAACCATAGCTGTAAAAAATGCAGCGGGTGAAGGTTTGACGGGTTATACAGCAGCAGATTTTAGTGTTTTAGTTGAGGGGGCGGCTGCTGTGACCTTTGAAAACGCTTCATTCTCAAACTTCCAGGATAACAATAACGGTTTTTACCTGGTGGTTTTTACAGGGAATGCCGATGCAGCTGATTATGTTTTCACAGACTTAACGGTTGATAGTGTTGTAATAGAAGCCGGTCCCACCACAGTAACCACACCGGAGGCGGGAGCAGAAGCTCCGTCAGCGGACGAAGCTATAGCCTTAGATAGGGAGGCATTGACCTGGGACAGCATCAAGGGTGCAAACAGTACCCAAGACAGCGTGACAGTATCTTTGGTGAATCCGCTGCCAACAGCAGGAGCCAACGGCACAAGCATTACCTGGAGTACTGACCCCGCAGGTTGGGTGAATACCAGCACCGGAGCGGTTATAAGGCCAAGCTATACCGCTGGAGACAAGACAGCCACCCTGACAGCCACTATCAGCAAGGACGGGGGAACAGATCAGACTAAGAGTTTCACCCTGACCATCAAGGCCAAGGCATCAACGGGTAGCGGTGGTGGTAGCAGTAGAACTGCCGTTGATAAACCAGAAACAGGAATCAGTAAAACCATCTATCCTGCAAGTGGTGGAACGCTCGAATACGAGGACATTATTATAACTGTACCAGAGGCGGCATTACCCGCAAACGCTACCTTTAGCATTAATAAATTGAATAACAAAGAGACGAATGAGGCAGTTTCCGAGGGGCTACGCCTGAAGCTAGGTAGCGACGTTTATGAGATCACAACCACGGGCAGTACAGAGTTTGGCGATCAGGCTATCAGTATCAAGATAGCTTATAATCCGGAGAATATCGCTGAAGGTGAGCAACCGGTAATCAATTACTACGATGAAGAAGCCGGTCAATGGGTAGCCATTGAGACTACTATTGAATACGACCAGGAGACGGGAACTTATTATGCCGTTATAACCGTTAACCATCTGACTAAATTTGCTGTTTTCAGTACCCTGGTTTTCAGTTCAGAAGCTGATAAGAAAACAATTACCTTGGTTATTGGGAGTACAATTGCCGACATTGATGGTAGCCCGTATACCTTAGATGCAGTACCTCAAATCGATAGTGCGACCAGCCGGACACTAGTTCCCATTCGCTTCGTCAGCGAGGCACTAGGTGCGGACGTGGAATGGATTAAAGAAACCAACCAGGTTAAGATTGTAGAAGATAGTAAGGAAATCATCCTTACCATCGGCTCCACAAGTGTCATAGTTTATGGTAATCAAAATACCATAGACTGTGCTCCAGTAGTAATGGCTCCTGGAAGAACATTTGTGCCGCTAAGGTTTATCAGCGAAACCCTAGGAGCGGAAGTTGATTATGAAGATACAACTAAGCAGATAGTAATTAAGAGATAAAATTTGTGTAATTGTGAAGCCTATTATTGAAAAAGTGCTGGTTGTTTGAGAACTTTCAAACGACCAGCACTTTGGCAGAAATATAAGGCTGTTCTGGAATAATTTGATATTCACTTAGTTATTAATGATAAGAAAAAAACGGTTGGAGAGGAGTAGAGGGGCTTGCTGAATTGGTTTAGGTTAAAAAAGCTTTTTATTATATTGTCTATAACTTTATTTATGATTATCCTCATTGTTCTGCCATGTTATGCTGCATCACCTTCTTTTGATACTGCAAGGGTGGAAACTACCCGGATAACAGCTTTTGGAGGGGCAGAACCAGACAACTACAGCTATTATCCTGCTGTAAGCGGAGATGGAAGGTATGTTGCTTTTGAATCTAGGGCCAGCAATCTGGTTAGTGGAGGAAGCACAGCATTCAGCAGTATCTATGTCTATGATAGTCAGCAAAATACTGTACAACTAATTAGCTATGATGAAGAAGGAGTGGAGTTTGATGAGATATTCCACGCAGGCATTACTGAGAATGGAATACTGTTTGAAACTGCCTATCTTGCAGATATTACTTCCGACGGAAGATATGTAAGTTTTGTTGCTAATAATTCACCTGGTAGAAGCTACATCTACGTTCGAGACATGCTAACAGGCACAACAAACGCCTTAGGAGTCTATTGTAATGGTAATGACATACCAAAAATCAGCAACAACGGCCAGTATATTACTTATGTCCGCAGCGGCAACCTTCTGGCTTACGACATTACAACAGGAACAGAATTTGTTGTAGATAATAGCAGTTTCAATTCCTCTATTAGTGGTGACGGCAGATATATAGCCTATCAGTACTGGGATTCTATTAATCGGATCTCGCAAATTTGGGTTTATGACATCCAGACTAAAAGCAAAGTCAGGATAGATAAATATTCAGACGGCACTTTCTCTACTCGAGGGGGAGGTGCTCCCAAGATAAGTTCAGATGGGAGATATGTGGCTTTTACCTCTTGGGATTGGGAATTAACAGCAACTGATCACACATATTATGGCGACCATATTTATGTTTATGATAGGGATACAGATGAAGACGGTATCTATGATGAGCAGGGAGCCTTCACTACTATCTTGGCCAGCAAATCCAGTAGTGGTGAACCAGCAAATGAAGATAGTGATGATGAAGGTGAAGGTACCGCTTTTAGTGATAATGGACGTTATGTTACATTTGTGTCTTATGCTGATAACCTAGTGCTGGGAGATACCAATGAAAATATAGATCTCTTTGTTCACGATATTGTTGAAGAAAAGACTATCAGAGTAAGCGTATCATCGGAGGGGGGTCAGATTGATAGCTGGGATTATTTACATTATCCGGCAATCAGTAGTGACGGTTTAACTACTGCCTATGTGTGCGACTCGCCTAATTTGGTGAATGGTGATACCAATGGGCAATTAGATGTATTTATATCCAGGATAGTCGATGACATTGCTCCAAATTTAACAATACAATCAGCCGAAGACTTAACTGAAAGTAATTTAGATCAGGCTGTCCTTACACTAAATCTATATAACGAAACCTTCAACACAGTCAATCTGGAAGCGGGAGATTTTACTTTAAACAATGCTCCTCAAGGCTTGGCTGTTGGGAGTATAACTAATGTTACGGGAAACTCCTTTAGTATTACGCTAGATTTTGATGGTACTGATTTTGATAGTGACTTTATTGATTTCAGGGTTACTGTAGCTGGGAACAAGCTAACGGGTGGAGAAAGTGTTACTAGTAACAGCCTGTTGATAATAGGTGAATTGGAACCAGGGCAGTTTCAGTTCTCCAATAGTGAATATAGTGTTAACAGGAGTTCCGGTTTGGCATTATTAACAGTTACCCGGACTAACGGGGATGACGGTTGGGTAGGATTAGAGTATTCTACCATTGAAGATACTGCAATTGATGGTGTGGATTATACTGGCGCATCTTGGGAGACATTATCTTTTCAAGATGGAGAAACCAGTAAAGACATTACTATTAACATTTTAGAGAATTCCAATTCTGAAGGAGATAATAAATCGTTTTATGTGCACTTGTACCTTTATGAAGGTGGGGGTAGTCTAGGAATTCCTGTTCAAGCAACTGTAACCATAGTTGAAGATGGAGATGATATCTTTCCTCCAATAATTACAGGCACAAGTCCTTCACAAGGTAACGATGAGGTAGCTGTAAATACAGATGTTGAAATACATTTTAATGAGAATATCAAAGTTAAAGACATAGATTTAATCACTTTTAAGGATCAAGAAGGTACTGTAGTAGATTATGCTTATGAAATAAACCATAATAGGATAATTCTTAATCCTGTAGAAGATCTTGAATATCTCATAACCTATAACATAGAAATACTGCCTGGAAGTGTAACAGATGCAGTATATAACGAATATCAGGACAGCTATACTTTAAGCTTTACTACCGAGCCTGAACTAATTGTAGATACCGAGCCTCCAACATGGCCAGGAGACAGCAATCTAACTGTATCAGGTTTAGGAAGAACAAGTCTAACCCTTAATTGGACTGAAGCTGTTGACAATGTAGGGGTTGCTTCTTACCGTATTTTAAAAGGTGATCAAGTACTTACTACTGTGCAAGGAAATCAATTCAACTATCAAGTCACAGGCCTGTCTTCTGGAACAGCATATACATTCCAAGTTGAGGCAGGAGATGCTGCCGGCAATTGGAGTAGTAACGGTCCATCTTGTACAGCTACTACAAATTCATCAGCTCCTTCCTCTTCGCCTCTAAAGGATACTGAACCTCCCTTCTGGTCTAGCGTTGCGGAATTAATAGTAAAGGATCAAACAAATGACAGCCTCATGCTTAAGTGGCCAAGGGCTAAGGACAATGTAGGAGTTTCTGGTTATATAGTCTTAATGAATGGAAATGTATTAGACACCACAAGTAGTTCAAATCGTCAGTATAAAATAGATAATCTTAATCCAAATATTATTTATACATTCATGGTCAAGGCCAGAGATGCGGCTGGAAATGTAAGCGTTGATAACCCTACAATCATTACAAGTATTGAAATAAGGTTAGTTTCGCTATCCATTGATCCTCCAAAGGTTATCGGTGGTGACATGAAATCAGTTGGTACTGCTGTTTTATCCAGACCAGCTATTGAAGATACAATTATAAAGCTTACTTCAGACAACGAAAAAAATATCAAAATGCCAGAGACGGTTACTGTAAGGGAAAAGGATACTTTTGTAACCTTTGACATCGAAACCTTTCCAGTTAGAGAATTAAAAAAGGTAGAAATCACAGCTAGCTATGAAGCTGATGAGGTATCAGCAGCATTAGAGATTACACCACCATATGAATATATTTTAGAGGATCTTGGAAGCATTGGCAAAACATTGAGAGTAGACCTAAAAACTTCTTTGGAAATGGATGATGCAGTAACCCTCCCAAAAGCTTCTTTAATTTTCGCTGCAAACAAAAATAATGTTATGGTAGGCCAGCTAGAAACTGAGATTGAGGATAAAGATCAGAAATTGAAAGTCATGAGAGGATTTCGCTATTCCTCAAGCTATGGACTGCAAGAAATCGGCACTCTTGGAGGCTTAAATAGTTCTGCAATGGGGATTAACGAAAGTGGATATATAGTGGGATGGGCAGAAACCTTAAACCATATGTCAGTTGACAGTAAACTAGAAGATGAATTTCAACCTATACGACATGCTTTTATTGCAGAACCAGGAACTGGGGTTATGAATCCCCAGCAAATGTTTTGGGTGGAAATAGCCAGCCCGAGATTAATAGATATTGGTACCCTAGGGGGGCGCAGTAGTGAGGCCTTGAGCGTAAATAGTCTTTGCCATATTGTAGGCATCTCCAATATTGATATATCTACAGAAACAAGTGCATTTGTCTATACACCAGCTAAAGGCATGCGTGATTTAAACTACTTAATAGACCCAACCCTCGAGTGGAAAATTGATAAGGCCTATGATATAGACGATAAAGGTATCATTATGGCTGAAGGAATAGTGGATGGTGAAAAGCATGTATGTCGCCTTATCCCAGTATATCCATTAGAAATTTATGGAGAAGGACTTCAATTGGAAGATATTAAGCCTATGGATTGGTTTTATGAAAATGTATCAATCCTTTCTGCAAAAGAGGTTATATCAGGATATCCCGATGGCACATTTAAACCAAACAACAGCACAAATGCTGATGAATTCCTAAAGATGATAGTTACTGCCCTTGGTTATACTGAAATTTCGTCAGGACAGAATTATTGGGCAGAACCATATCTGGAAAAGGCTAAGGAACTTGGAATTATTCAGGATGGGGATTCTATAACATTTACCAGTCCCATAACCAGGGAAGAGATGGCTATGGTCATTGTAAGAGCAGTAGGTGACAATTTCACGATAAACTTTGAGGATTATAAAGAGGAAATATTAGACTTTGATACTACCCATCCGGGAATGAAGGAACACGTGCTTAAGGCTTATTCAGCGGGCATTATCAATGGATTTCCAGATGGGGAATTTAGACCCAAAGATCTTACTACTAGAGCCCAGGCAGCTTCAGTTATAGTACGGGCGGTAAATCTTATTAATAAAGGAGGAGTTCAGTAATGATTTATCATGGGTTAAATGTGATAGATACGAGTAGTAAAAAAACAGTAAAGATACTCATAATTGCCTTACTAATTTTAATATCTATGTTATTACTAGGTAATGTCAAGGTATTAGCCGAAAAAAATACTACTACACCAATTGGAATTGATGTACCTGAGCTTGTTATAACTGTTGATCCGTCTGAACCTGATGGTTTGAATGGAGAGTATTTCAAAATTCCTATTATTACATTGACTAAAACTAATGATGACTCAGGTAATATTTACTATAAGTGGGATAATGGTAGTGAACAATTATATAATGGCCCAATTACTGCGTTATCTGGACAGCATAATTTAACAGCGTATATAAGAGATGGATTTTCCAACATAGGAACTATCCAAAAGACTTTGAATGTAAATCCTCATCAAAGGCTCAGCAAAACTTCAGCCGGGCACGAATCTACCTTGATGGTTAGAGAGGATGGTACAGTATGGGGTTGGGGATCTAATTACTATGGAAATCTAGGAAATGGAACAACGGCTTTAGGCCACGAGTATAATATTCCTACTCAAACTGTAGGTCTTATAAATATAATTGAAGTGGCAAGTGGATATTATCACTCTCTTGCATTAAAGTCTGACGGTACAGTATGGGCTTGGGGGTCGAGCCGAGACCAGGGACTACTAGGAAATGGTAGAAATGATAGATCTATAACAAATACGCCTATACAAGTACCCAATCTTACAAATGTTGTGGATATTTCAGTAGGATTTGAGCATTCCCTTGTATTAAAAGCTGATGGAACAGTATGGAGCTGGGGAGATAACACTCATGGTCAGCTTGGTGATGGAACTAACCACAACAGAAGTATGCCCGTACAGGTCAATGGTTTGACTAATGTTGTTGCAGTTGAATGTGGTGGTGCTCATTCTTTAGCTCTTAAATCCGATGGTACCATATGGGCATGGGGTAATAGTAGCAATGGGCAGTTAGGAACAGGTAGCTATGCTGCTGTTTCAACTCCTGTTCAAATAAGTAACCCGGTTGGGGAGTCTGGGCATTTTGAAAGCGAAGCCAACTTTATTGCTATAGTATGTGGTGGTAGTCATTCCTTGGCTCTTAGATCTGATGGTACTGTGTGGGCGTGGGGTAACAATAGAAATGGGCGTTTGGGTCTCCTAGACTCCTATTCTCAACAAACTGAAGATATAGTTTACCCTCGACAAGTTGGGAATTTATCAGAGGTTAATGGAATTTATAGTGGTGGAGAAAGATCCATGGCATTAAAATCAGATGGTAGTTTATGGGCATGGGGTATAAACTGGCACGGACAGTTGGGGGACGGAACAAAGGAAATTAGAAGTACACCTGTTATGATACCAACGATTCCAGGCCTTGCAGCTATTTCAACAGGGCTTAATCATACTGTGGTAATGAAAACAGATAGTACTATCTGGGGATGGGGTAAAAATGCTACATGGCAGTTGGGAGACCGAAGTTCAATAGAAGATAGATTGACACCTGTACAAGTAGATTTTTCCCCGTTTAGCAGTCCTGTTAT
The DNA here is from genome assembly GCA_001515945.1 of Desulfitibacter sp. BRH_c19. Lineage (NCBI taxonomy): Bacteria > Bacillati > Bacillota > Clostridia > Neomoorellales > Desulfitibacteraceae > Desulfitibacter > Desulfitibacter sp. BRH_c19. The sequence continues at coordinate 233,534 of LOER01000033.1, read as the reverse complement.
GGAAAATATTAGAATAGCTACAAGTGACACAGGATCACTATATATTAAATCAGACAGTACCCTTTTACAATGGGGAAATAATTCAAGTTATAAGGAAAATATTACATTACCCGATGGAGCAATCTCAGTATCTGGAGGTAAAGAACATTTCCTTGCCCTAACCTCTGTTGGAACAGTATGGGCTTGGGGTAACAATACTTACGGGCAGTTAGGAAATGGCACATTTTCCGATGCTCAGGATCCAGCCCAAGTGACTAGTCTCACAGATATAATAGGAATCTCGGCAGGAGAATATCATTCCATGGCCCTGAAATCCGATGGAACAGTGTGGACCTGGGGATTAAACGGTGGCAGACTCGGAAATGGCACTACAGGGAACAGGAATACTCCGGTAATGGTAATTGGTCTTAATGATGTTGTTGCTATTGCAGGGGGTGGAGGTCATTCTCTAGCATTAAAGGCTAGTGGAGAAGTATGGGGTTGGGGGAAAAATGACCTTGGTCAAATAAAAGTAGATCCAACTGCCTATCAACACCAGGATACAGACACTAGAATTCTACCTGTACGTATTGAAGGTCTGAATTATGTTATATCCATTTCAGGTGGAAAGAACCATTCTATGGCCATGAAATGTGATGGAACTGCATATGCCTGGGGTGATAATACCTACGGGCAGTGTAACGTTAATAGTCATGGAAGGCCAACATTTGCAAGAATAGCCGACTTCAAAGAAGTGGAATATAGAGGCCATCCAGTCACAATGAGTGTGCCAGTAACAGATATTCTTGACATTGCAGGTGGTGAAAGCCATTCACTAATTATAAGGTCAAATGGTAGTGTATGGGCATTGGGTAATAACGAGAATGGCCAGTTGGGTATTGGAGCTACTGAATATGTAGATGATTATTACAGGTATAATAAATATACACCCCAAGAAATTACAACCACGTCAGACATAGCTGATATTACCAGTAAAACAAACCATTCGTTAGCAATGAATTCTGATGGAGCTTTATGGGCATGGGGGGTAAACGAAGATGGCCAGCTAGGGGACGGAACAAGTGAAAATAGTAATTTGCCCCTATACATTGATGTTCTTCCTCCTCAATGGGATAATAACAGCAGTATAAATGCAAACCAACTAACATCATCAAGTCTTGCTCTTTCATGGACATCTGCATCTGATGATCTAGGGGTTTCAGAGTATATTCTTAATATTTATGATGAAGATGGATCTATAAGAGGATCACATAATACCGCGGATTACTTTCAAAATATTGAAGGGTTAAGTGCAGGGATAGATTACACAATAGGAATATATGCCATTGACCATGCTGGAAACAAAAGTGAAGAGTTGACATATCAAGCTTTTATCGAGATGTCAGAAATAAATAATAGCCCTACCTTGCAGTTAGTTACTATTATAGAAGTTGTGGCAAGTGATCCGGATGGAGATGTAATAACCATAAGTCTTGGGGATGATGCTCCGTCATTTGTAAAGCTTGTTGGTAACAAGTTGGTGTTTGAACCAACAACTCAAAAAGGCACTTTCACTTTTTCAATCCATGTAGAAGACGGCAGAGGGGGAGAAACTTCACAAAACATTACAATTACAAGCTTTGGAAACAGCAGTCCTGCAAGTTCTAATAGGGAAGTGAACTCGTTCAGCCAAAGCTGAACATTGGGGAATCAGATGGAGACTTTACTCCACCTGATTTAGAGCCCACTTATAGAAGATGGGAGTCTTAGCGGTGATAGTCAGGGGATAAATATTTATCCCCTGACTACTGATATAAATGATACAATAATAGAAAGTTTTATCCGATGACATTGTTTCCTAAAGAAATATCTGGGTAGAAAATGGCATAAAGGAAACTACTCTTACAGATAATAAGGTCAATACCATTAAAAGGGTGATTGACCTTTGAAATATACAATTAACAATAACTGTATTGCCTGTGGTAACTGTGCTGTTGTTTGTAATCATGATGCAATAGAGACTGGTTATAATCAAAGTAAAATGGACATGGGAACAAGTGAGTTTGGTGATCCTTTTATTATTAATGATAAATGTATAGGTTGTGGAGAATGTGTTTCAGTTTGCTGGCCCGAAGCAATCGACCCCAAGTTCTTAATTCAGTAGTTTTATACTGAATTTTAGAAATGCTAGTGCATGACTTAGTTGGCGTATGATTGATACTGGTACGCCAAGTTAATCAGGCGGACGCAAATAAAGTTAGATGGGTAATTAAGGCTAGAGGAGGACATACATATGTGGATGAAGGTTACTGATGAAAAATCGTTAGTAGAAAAGGTACCTTTTAGGGCAAAAATAGATGGGGAGCCTATTATAATTATTAAAGTGGAAGATGAGTTGTTTGCACTACATAACCAATGCCCTCATCTCGGTTGTGCCTTACATAAAGGAGAACTAGAGGGGTATTTTCTAAAATGCCCGTGCCATGACTGGATTTTTGATATTAGAACAGGAGAATTTATCGATGCAACTGAAATAAAATTGCCCTTGTATCAAACTAAGATAGAAGAAGGCACGGTATATATATTTAAGGAAGGGAGAGTGGATTAATAATGAAGGTTTTCTTATACGCTTTAAGTACCTGCTTTTACTGCCAAAAGGCTAAGAAGTTTTTTAAAGAAAACAATGTAGATTTTGAGTATGTTGATGTGGATTTGCAGGAGGGAGAAGAAAAACAAAAGCTAATTGATGAAGTCATGAAATTAACGGGTGATGTGAAGTTTCCTGTAATGAAAATTGACGATAAACATTTAGTAGGGTTTAATGAAGAGAAACTGAAGGAACTTTTATTCTAAGGAGTATTGCGCAATGGATAGGAAAGAAAAGTATAGAAAATGGTATGCCGAAGTAGTTGATAAGCTGGGGTATCGATTCTCCGATGATCAAGAACTGGTAGAATTTCTGTTGGAGCAAGAAGTTCAAATTGAGAAAAAATATGGTAGCCCCTATTGTCCGTGTCAGGCAATGATAGGTGATAGGGAAAGAGACATGAAAATTGTTTGTCCATGTATACCCTTCCACAGAGAAGAATTTGACCAAATGAAACGTTGCTGGTGTGGACTCTTCGTCCATAAAGATTAGAATACGAAGAATAAAGAAAGGTACTGCTTTGATGCAGTACCTTTTTTGTACTACTACTACTAGGTTGTTGGTGTCCTAGTCTTAATGGCCTTTTTTATTGCTTTTGCGAACTGATCAAGCTTCAAATCGCTTTTTTTGGCAATATGATATACTTTTTCATTTAAAATTTTCTTTTCCTCAAGGGTTAAAATTTTCGCAGTTACTATGATAATTGGAATATCCTTGGTTTCAGGGATTTTAGCAAGTTCATCTATTACATCAAAGCCATCCATCTTTGGCATCATTAAATCAAGTAGGATTACTGCGGGTGATATACTTTTAGCTTTTTCAATTCCTTCCTTCCCGCTATAAGCTTTCTGTACTTTATAGCCTTTAGCTTCCAATAGATCTGAGATTAACTCCAAAGCTAGTGGTTCATCATCAATGGCAAGAAGTTCAATGTTTTCCGCCTGTATTTCTGGGAAAATATTTTCTAAAGCAGAATACAGCCTGTCTTGATTTATTGGTTTTAAGAGGTAATCTTGAGCCCCTAAAGCTAGACCTTTATCTTGATCAGATAGGATAGATATTATCACTACGGGAATATGAGCAGTTTTTTTGCGGTTTTTCAATTCTGATAGTACGTCCCATCCATCTTTTTCAGGTAGCATGATGTCAAGGGTTATCAAGGATAACTCTTCGCTATGTTCATCTGCAATAGATATACCCTCTTCTCCGGTTTTTGCAATAATGGAGTGAAAGTTGAGATCATCTAAATACTCTGAGAGTACTGAAGTAAATGATGGGTCATCTTCAATTATTAGAGATAAGGGTTTACTTTTACCTACTTTGTTGACTAAATTATCTTTTTTTATACTTGCAATGGCTTCTACATTCACTTGGTCTTGCAATGATGTGGAAATCGTTAGAGGAAATTTAACGATAAACTTACTACCCTTGTTTAATTCACTTTCCACCTGAACTGTACCATTACCTAATTCGACCATTTTTTGAACTAAATTAAGTCCTAGACCAGCCCCCTCATACTTTCTGCTTAAATAGTTATCTAATTGCAAAAATGGTTCAAAGATGATCTTGTGCTTATCATTTGGTATGCCAATCCCCGTATCCCATACTTCGATTACTACCAAGCTGTTTTCTACTCTAGCATTTAATCCTACTGAGCCTTCTTTTGGAGTAAATTTAATGGCATTGGTTAACAAGTTATAAACAATTTGTTGGATTTTTCTCTTGTCACCATATACATCTGTGAGGGACTTTTCATCAATTTGTAATTGAAGTTTTATCCCATCCTTAAGGGCTCTTTCCTTAATCATAGTGAGGCTGTTCTTAAGCATATTGGCCAAATTAAATTGTTCTTCTTCCCATTCCATTTTCCCTGACTCAATTTTTGAGATATCTAAAATGTCATTAATTAGAGACAGAAGATGATTACCACTATATATAATGTTCTGGACATATCGGGTTTGTTTTCCACCTAATTTCCCAGCAACCTCTTGCTCGAGTAGTTCTGAAAAGCCCAGAATGGAATTTAGTGGAGTTCTCAACTCATGGGACATTGTGGCAAGAAATTCACTTTTGGCTTTATTAGCTTGTTGAATTTGGTGCAGATTGGCTTTTTCATCAGAAATATCTCTAAAAACTTCAACTGCACCCAGAATAGTACCATCTTCATCTATAATTGGTGAGGCGCTAAGCAGGCAAGGAATAGAAATTCCTTTTTTTGTTTTTAAAAAAAACTCTTCCCCATTAATAAATTTTCTTTCCTGGATAAGCTGAGAACCGTAACAACTTTTAGTATTACATAAATGATTTCCCTTTGAATCAGAGTGCATAAGTAAATCAATGCATTTTTTGCCGAGAACTTCTGAAGCTGTATAGCCGGTTATTCTCTCAGCACCTATACTCCAAGATTGGATTGTACAGTTAGTGTCAATACTAAGAATACCTTCTGCGGAGCTTCTTAATACTGCTTCTGCATATTTTTTTTCTCTATCCAAGTCAATATTTTTGGTTTCTAATTTTCCCACAAGTGATTGGATAGAGTTGTAATTAGAAATGTTGTTTAGAGTAATCCCCAGTTGGGACGCTATCTGGTTAAACATGGTGAGCTGTTTTTTGGAGATACTCTGAAGGCTACCCAGCACAATTACTCCCAGTAGTTTATTCTGATAGGATATTGGAATTCCAGCAATAGTTTTTAAAGGAATATGTAATGTACCAACTGGAATGTACCATTCCTCACCAGGGGAATCTATTGTTATGGATTTATTTGATGCTGCTACTTGTCCAACAAATCCTTCTCCAATCTGGTAGCTGTCAGTAAGGTTGTTTGAAGTAAAACCACTCTCTAGAACTAACACATTCTCCCATTCATTATAAATATAGATAGCGGAATAAGTTATTTCCTCTGAGCCGGCAAGTTCCTTAGTAAGCTGTTGTAGAATGTGGTCCTTGTTATATCCAGAAGCCATCCATTTTAAGGTGTTCTGTGAAACTTTTTCTTGCTTTAGTATATCTACCATTGTATTGAAGTTTTTTGCTAGAAAGCCAATCTCATCATTGTTTTTAGCTGTAATCTTTAATTCAAAGTTGTTTTCTTCAACATTTTTCATTGCTTCAGAAATTTCATAAATGGGCTTGATTACATTATTGTTCAAATCTCTAGTAACCAATAAAGCACCAATAACTACAGTCAGTGTTAAGATAAGTAACATAAGGAGTTGATAAGTTCTAGAATTTTCGCTTTGTTCCATTAAAGCAGTAACGGCATCGTATGATCTGCTTTCTAATTCATTCATTTGCTGGTCAAAATCTCGTGAGATGGAAAGTGTATTAGTTAAGAATTCTACTCGAGCTTCCTCAATATCTCCTGAGTTTAAGAAATTAATTGTGCTATTGGCAGAGGCATGGACTTCTGCGTGCCTAGACAGTGTTTCTTGAAATATGTGTAGATCAGCAGAACTAGGTTCTAAATTTTTTAAAAATATTCCAACTGCACATTGGGAGTCATCTAATTCAGGAGAAGGTACTGTACCCTCCATTAAACCACTATCTATCATATGTATCCATGTCTGATGTTGATAACGTGCTTGTGCCAATTGTAAGTTTTCTTCTTTTGTGACAGAAATTTGTTCTTGCAGGTTATCTTCCGTTATGTTTATCCAGAACAAAGATACACCCTGAATCATAACAAGGGAAACAATTATTATAGCTCCAATTAAAATCCTATGTTTAATAGAATATGACATAAAACCCATTCCTCCAACATTCCTATAAAAATTCGCAAGGCTGGCAGTCGACTTTTTTAATAAATTACACATTTATTGTCGAATTCCTTGTTTATTTTAATACTTTATAACCTTTGTGCTTAAGAATTCTGCATCAGAGGGATCATGGGTTACAAGGACAACTGGGATAAAAAATTGGTGTAAGAATTCCTTAACTTCTTCTCTTAACCTTTGCCGCATTGTAGCATCCACAGCTGAGAAAGGTTCATCTAATAATAATACTTTAGGTGATGTGGATAATGTTCGTAAGAGGGCAACCCTCTGCTTCTCACCCCCAGATAATTGCCAGGGAAACATCGCGGTTTTATCTTGAAGGCCTACTTTTTTGAGGAGAGCTTCTATGATTTCCTTTTTTTCCCTTTTGCTTTTACTTACTAGTCCATAACCTACATTGCCGCCAACTGTCATATGAGGAAATAGTCCGTATTGTTGGGGGACATAGCCAACTTTTCTTTCTTGTGGAGTAAGGTTTATATTTTTAGATTTATTAAACAAATAAGTTTCGCCCAACCTAATGAAACCATTCTCAGGTTCTATCAATCCGGCAATGCATTTGAGTGTTAAGCTCTTACCTGAGCCTGATGGTCCAAATAGGGTAATTATCTCTCCGTTATTTACCTGCCATTGCTTGTCTAGAATAAAAGAACCCAAGTCCTTTTTTATCATGATAGTAAGCATTAAATTACCACCTCTTAATCTTGGTGACTTTATTAAGCGTTAATAGTACTGCTATTGTTAGAATACTGATAATTATTACCAACATATTTGCTAGTTGAGAATTTCCTGCTTGGACTGCATCATAGATTGCAACTGAAAGAGTTTGAGTTTTTCCTGGAATGTTGCCAGCTACCATAAGTGTGGCTCCAAATTCCCCCATAGCCCTGGCGAATGCTAAAACCATCCCAGCAATAATGCTTTGCCAGGAAAGTGGTAGTGTGATGGTAAAAAAGATGACAATTTCAGATCTTCCAAGGGTACGTGCTACGTCCTCTAAATCCGTATCTATTGCCTCAATACCTGCTTGTACAGTACGGGCTAGTAGCGGTAGAGAGACTATGGAAGCAGCTATTACAGCAGCCTGCCATGTAAAAATTAAGTTAATACCAAAGGTATTGAAGAGAAAATTTCCTAGAAAACTTTGTCTTCCTATGAGAACAAGCAAATAATATCCTAGTACAGTAGGGGGTAGAACGAGGGGTAAAGTTATAAAAGAGGACAAAAGAGATTTACCAAAAAAAATACCCCTGGCCATAAGCCAACCTAAGGGGGTCCCTATGATAATTACTATTAATGTGGAGTATGCTGCTACTTTAAGTGATAGATAGATAGGAAACAAATCCATAAAAATCACCTGCATTTTTTTAATTTTGGTTCTGGGGTAGTGTAAATTCATACTTTTCCATAATAGCTCTACCCTCTGAACTATTGATAAAGTTTGCAAAGTCTAAAGAGATTTCTATATGAGAGGAGTTTTTCACTACTGCAAGCATCTGCTCTAGAGGATTATGGAGCGTATCATCAATAATAGTGAATTCGATTTCTGGAACATTAGCTATTGAATGCGCAATGATTCCAACTTGAGCATTGCCTGTCTGTACAAACTGTAATGTCTGGGTAACATTTTCCCCATATACCAACTTTTGCTCAATTTCATCCCATACGTTACTGGATAGAAGAGCTTCTTTGGCTGCTAATCCATACGGTGCATGGTTTGGATTTGCGATTGCTATTTGATCAATTTCTTTTAATACTAAATCGTTTAGGGATTCTATCTCTAAGCCTGACTTTTTGTTGACAGCTAAGACAATTCTTCCAATCGCATATAATTCTTTTGTTTCTGCTATGAGATGTTCTGATTCAATCAAGTCTTCAATAAATTCTTTATTTGCAGAGGCAAATAAATCAATAGGTGCACCCTGGGATATTTGCTGAGCAAGGTTGCCAGATGAACCAAACAGGAATACAACCCTTGTTGCTGTTTTTTCTTCATATAATGTACCTATTTCCTCAAAGGCAAAACGCAGGTCAGATGCTGCAGCGACCGTTATGGTAGTTTGGTTGGTATCAGTTGTTTTTTGGGTACAACCAAATATGAATACTATTAAAATCATAAAGAATGATAACGTGATAAGTCTTTCCTTCATGTATATTTCTCCTTGAAACGTTGTACTTGTTTTAGTATAACGCATCTAATGTTGACTAGTCAAAGTGTTTTTTGAATATTTTTTCCAATGCTATTTCACACTCTTCATGAAAAATAACGTATTTCTCCATCAATTGGCGAGCATCATCTGTCAGTTCAGATCCTCCACCCATAGGACCTCCTATTTGACTTTGAATTAATGGAAAACCAAGGTTTTTCTCAATTCTTTTAAGTAAAGTGTGGGCTTGACTGTAAGACATCCCCATGGATTTGGCAGCGTTTGAGAGAGAACCCTGTTCTTCAATCCCTTGTAGAAGTTTGTATGGGCCATCACCGAATACTTTACCTTTCTTGTCTAACCATATTTTGTATTTTAGTGTATACATGATTTTGCTCCTTAACCACATAAATATGTAATAATTATACCATTTAGTGGTACTAAACCAAAGTTGGTGAAATGTTTTTGGGTAAAATTCATTTTTTGTGATTTATGTAAGAAAAAGTGGAACAATAAGTCATAATATGTCTATGAAGGGGTCTTTATGTCTTCTAAAAGAATTCATTTCGTGATAGAATACTTTGGGATATTGGTAGGGGTAGTATTAACAGCCCTTGCGCTTGTTTTGTTTCTGGTACCAAATAAGATTGCAGCAGGTGGAGTTAGTGGCTTAGCAACAGTTGTCTTTCATACTCTTGGATTTCCTGTGGGTATTACAATGCTAACTATAAATATTCCGTTATTTATCTTTAGTGTAAAGGCATTGGGAGTAAGGTATGGTATTAAGACCTTATTTGGAACAATAACTATTGCTATAGTGGTAGATTACCTTGAGCCAATTGTTACTCCATTGACTACAGATCCATTCTTAGCTGCTCTTTATGGAGGAATTCTTGCGGGAATTGGGATTGGGATCGTATTTAAATTTGGTGGAACTACTGGAGGTACTGACCTTGGTGCTCAGCTTTTAAAAAAATTTACAGGAATGAGTTCTGGCCAGGGACTTTTGATTATTGACGCTTTTGTGATTACGATAGCAGCACTTTTTTTCAATGTGGAGCTTGCTCTTTTTGCCCTGATTGCTTTATTTGCCACTTCAAAGGTCATTGATTTGGTTCAAGAGGGGTTTCACTATGCAAGGGCTGCTTTTATTATATCTAATGCACCTGATGAAATAACCAAGGAAATTTTTGAGAAGCTAAACAGGGGCGTAACAATTTTAAAAGGAAAAGGGGCTTACAGCGGAAAAGAGAGGGATGTTATCCTGGTTGTAATCAGCCAGCCAGAGGTAACTCGGTTAAAGGTGTTAGTACATGGGATAGATAATAGTGCTTTCATAATTATTACTCATATTCATGAAGCCCTTGGTGAAGGTTTTAAAAGCCTCTCCAATGTCTAAGAACCAGCCAAGGGGACGGTTCTTCTGGCTGGATTAAGCCGTACAAATGGGGACATTCCTCAGGTGTGAAGTGTGATGTTGTCCATAATAGCAGGTGTGTCCCCTTAATTAAACAGGAGGTAACAAAATGGACCTAATTGAAAAAAAGCATTTGGAACAAAAAGCAAATATTATTAGACAGCACATTATTAATATGATAGGGGAAGCAGGATCAGGACATCCCGGTGGATCTTTATCTGCAACTGATATTTTAGCTGTCTTATATTTTAAAACACTAAGGATTGATCCTGATAATCTTAAAAATCCATCAAGAGATAGATTTATTCTATCCAAGGGTCATGCTGCACCCCTACTTTACGCTACGCTAGCGGAAAAAGGTTTTTTTCCTACTGAGAAACTCATGACATTAAGAAAGATTAATAGTGATCTTCAGGGGCATCCAGATATGAAATCTGTTCCAGGAGTTGAAATGTCAACGGGCTCTTTAGGACAAGGTTTTTCTGTAGCAACTGGTTTAGCACTAGGAGCTAATTTGGATAAAGCCGACTACAGGGTCTATGCACTTCTGGGTGATGGCGAGATTCAAGAGGGTATTGTGTGGGAGGCAGCAATGCTTGCAGCACATTATAAGCTGGACAACCTTACTGCAATCTTAGACCATAATGGACTTCAGATTGATGGAAAAGTTGAAGATGTTATGTCACCAGAACCAGTAAGCGATAAATGGAGGGCTTTTGGTTGGAATGTAATTGATATTGATGGACACAATCTGGAGGAAATTGATAGGGCTTTTGATGAAGCTGCCTCTCACAAAGGGCAACCTACTATGATAGTAGCGAAAACAGTTAAAGGTAAAGGTGTTTCATATATGGAGGATTGTGCTGATTGGCACGGAAAAGCGTGTAATATAGAGGAGAGAAATAAGGCGCTTGCTGAATTAGCTGGCAACTAAATCATAGACTTATAGTTTTAATACTTGTTACAAGGAGGCAGTTTATATGCAAACGAAGATAGCTACTAGAGATGCTTACGGAAAAACACTAGTTAAGCTGGGCAAAAAATATCAAGATATTGTTGTTTTAGATGCTGACCTATCCAAATCTACAAAGACTGCTCTATTTAAGGGAGAATTTCCAGATAGATTTTTCAATGTTGGAATTGCAGAACAGAATTTAGCCTGTGTTGCTGGTGGAATGTCATTAGCTGGCAAGGTTCCCTTTGCTAGCAGTTTTGCCATGTTTGCTACAGGTAGAGCTTTTGAAATGATACGTAATTCATTATGCTATCCAAAGCTCAATGTTAAAATCGCTGCAACGCATGCTGGAATTACTGTAGGGGAAGATGGTGCTTCTCATCAGGCAAATGAGGATGTCGCGATAATGAGGGCCATTCCTAACATGACCGTTTTGGTACCTGCTGATGCTGTGGAGACAGAACAAATTATTGAAGCCGCTTATAATTATAACGGACCAGTATACATACGTCTTGGAAGGTCAGGAGTTCCTGTACTATATGATGATAATTATAAGTATCAAATAGGCAAGGCAAGTAAATTACGAGACGGTAAGGATGTATCTATCATTGCCATGGGAATCATGGTTAGCAAGGCATTGGAGGCAGCTGAAATGTTAGCAGAGGAAGGTGTCCAAGCCTCTGTTTATAATATGTCAACAATCAAACCCATTGACGTAGACGCCATTGAGGAAGCTGCACAAACAGGCTGTGTTGTAACAGCTGAAGAACACAGTATTATTGGGGGATTAGGTAGTGCAGTAGCAGAGGTGCTAGGAGAAAAATGTCCAGTTCCATTAGAAAGGGTAGGCATCATGGACACTTTTGGCGAGTCTGGAAAGCCTGACGAACTTTTGAAAAAATATGGACTGACTAAAGAAAATATTGCTAGTGCGGTTATAAGGGTAATGGATAGAAAGACTACATGCCATCATAAGTAAAGTGGATAATGTATTATTTAAAAAAAGACGGTTCTGGAAAAGAAGGCAATGATTTAAAAGAGAAGCTTTTCTCTGCTGAAGAGTATGGTTACTGGTGAAGGCTTGTTTATAACCACCTTTACAAACCAAGGAAATGGCAAGCGATGCGTAGCCTTGGCAACGCCTTATCGGGGCAAGGTAATACCTTTTGATTTGGAAGAATACGGTGGGACGCTGATATGTCAGAAGGATTCCTTCCTATGTGATGCCAAGGGCATCTCAATAGGTATTGCTTTTCAAAAGAAAATAGGCATTGGTCTATTTGGTGGAGAGGGTTTCATAATGATATTCAATTTGCAGGAAACATAAAGAACGCCCTTTTTGGTGGAGAGGGTCTAACTCTTGTAACGTTAACTGGTCCGGGAAAATATGGCCGCAGTCACTACTATTCTCTCGTCCTGCAGACAGAATTTACGCTGCAAGCAAATCCGGTGGAGGTAAGAGTAAAGGAGAAGGTAGCATGTTAGGAAATATTGGGATAGGAAACCTGTTAGGTGGTAAAGATCAGTGGCAATATGAAATAGCTTAAAAGTAGATACATGACCTCCGTTCCGTTGTAGTGGATTGGGGGTCTTTTTTATTATGGGTATATTAGGAAAAGTGGGTGTAAAGCTTTTAGGATAACCGAACATCCACAGCCCTCCAAAAAACTCTGATCTGACAAGACCTAAAGTAATATAATGCAACTTCTATTTGTTGATAGACTTTCGACAAATTTTTCAGAATAATACATAATAAATGTTAAAAAAAATAAACATGACAATTTCTTACAAACCTTTTTCTTCTGAAGGAGAAAAAGGTTTTTTGTCGAAATAGGCTAAGGATATAGTAAAATAATAGCAAATAACTTCGACATAAAGTAATAGTCGCGCTAGGAGTGGTAAAGTTGATACAGTTTTGCAGTGTAACTAAGACATATGAAAATGGCACCACCGCTCTTAATAATATTAACCTCAAAGTGGAAAAAGGAGATTTTCTATTTCTTGTAGGGGCAAGTGGGGCTGGTAAATCTACCTTGCTGAGCCTGTTATTTAGAGAAGAAATACCATCTAAGGGCCAAATATTTATTGCTGGAAAAAATATTGTGAGATTAAAAAGAAGTGAACTACCCTATGTCCGTAGGAATATGGGCATAGTTTTCCAGGATTTTCGTTTACTCCCAGATAGAAATGTTTTCGAAAATGTTGCCTTTACCTTAGAAGTTCTACAATACAGCAAGAAAGATATCATGAGATTGGTTCCAATTGTACTTAAACAGGTTGGCATTGCACATAGAGCAAAAAACTTTCCTAAACAACTTTCTGGTGGTGAGCAACAAAGGACCGCAATCGCCAGAGCAATAATTAACAACCCTCCAATTGTTGTAGCAGATGAACCTACTGGAAATCTTGACCCTAAAACATCTGTAGAAATAATGAAATTACTTGAGGATATCAACTATCGTGGTACAACTACAATGGTAGCTACACATGATAAGGATATCGTTAATTCTATGCATAAAAGAGTGGTAGCTCTTGACAATGGTAAGCTTACAAGTGATGAAAGAGAAGGGAGCTACATCTAATGAAACCTAGGACTATATTATATTTTTTTAAGCAGGCAGGTAAGTCCCTATTTAGGCATGGGTGGATGGGAGCTGCATCAGTATTAACCACAGCAATAGCCTTACTTATCTTTGGTGTCTTTGCATTAGTAATGATGAATATTAATCTGATTTCTGGTCATGTTGAATCAACCTTAGAAGTGGTCGTTTGGGTTGATAGTGATGCAGATAAGGAAACAGTTGAAGATGTAGGTACTTATCTCCAAAATATCAGTCAGGTTAATGAAGTCAGGTATGTCTCTAAAGAGGAAGGCTTAGAACAGCTAAGCAGAGAACTTGGAGGAAACTATGATCTTCTTTGGTCCCTTGGCGGAGAAAATCCATTGCCCGACTTTTATGTTGTAAAGGTTAATGATTCTGAACTTGTACGAACCGTTGCTCAGAGGATTGCAAATCTTCCCCCTGTTGAAAAAGTAGATTATGGACAGGATTATTTGGATAAGGTCCTATCTCTATTATATTGGGTGAGAATGGTCGGAATTGGAATGACTTCTCTTCTAGCAGCAGCAGCAGTATTCTTAATAGGAAATACTGTTAGAATTACCGTTTATGCCAGAGCTAATGAAATCACTATTATGAAATATATAGGAGCTACAAATTGGTTTGTTCGTTGGCCTTTTTTGCTTGAAGGCATGTTTTTAGGTGCTATTGGTGCTGCTATTGCAGCCACTTCGGTCTATTTTGGCTACAATGTTTTGGTGGAACAGGTTTCCCCAGCAATTACCTTTATCCCTATTATTCAAGATAAAGAATTGTTGTTAAACATATCAGGGTTGCTAGTGCTTATTGGAACACTTTTTGGTGGTATAGCAAGTTATCTTTCCTTAGGTAGATATCTTCGTTTTTAAATCAACATCAACATTACTATGGAGAGTAATGTAATGATAGATTAATTGTTTTAATGACTTTCCAAATCTAAAACGAAAGGGGTGAAGAATTGAAAAGGATTATTGCAATTTTCATAGTTGTTCTTTTTGTAACAGTCACCCTAAGTACTGTATCTGCAGATGAGCTTGATGATCTTAGACGAGAACAAGAAGCAATTCAAAAAGAGATGCAGCAGGAAAAAGAATCTTTGAAATCTGCGGAGCAACAATTTACGTCCTTATCAGAACAGGTAAAGTATTTAGAAGATCAACTTTCTAAAGTTGAGCGTGAGTTAGCTACCTTAAATAAGAATGTAAAGGATGCAGAAGGACTTGTGATTCTTGCTGAAGAAGAGCTAATTCAAGTTGAAAATGAGCTCCAGGAAAAAGTAGATTCATTCAAAGAACGCCTAAAGCAGATCTATCAAAAGGGAGATGTCAATTTCTTTGAGGTGTTAACAGAATCGTCAAGTATTACAGACTTCTTGGTCCGCTTTGAACTTCTTAAGAAGATAGCGGAAAAGGATATGGAACTAGTTGAGGAAATTGATAGACAGCGTATAATAGCCGAAGAAAAAAAGGAAGAGCTTGAAAAGAAAAGAGACTATGTTGTTTTACTTAAAAAACAAAGTGAAGCCAAGCTTGCCCAACTAGAAGCGCAGAAAAAAGAACAGCAATCATTTTTAGCTCAGGTTCGGCAGGAAAAATCAGTTATAGAAAGAGCCTTAGCTGAATTAGAGGGTGACTCTGAGAAGCTTGCTTCTAGGATTCGTGCTATACAGGTAAGCAGAAGTGGAAGTGGCTTGACTGGTCCTAATGGGAAATTTAATTGGCCAACTCCTGGTTACACTAGGGTTACTTCTGATTATGGTATGAGGATCCATCCAGTTCTAAAAACTAGAAGAATGCATACCGGAGTCGATATTGGGGCTCCCAATGGAAGTTCTGCAGTAGCAGGTGAACTGGGTGAGGTGATTTATGCAGGTTGGTTTGGCGGCTATGGGTGGACTGTAGTTGTTGACCATGGAGGTGACATATCCTCAATGTATCCCCATCTTTCCAAAATAACTGTTAATGAGGGTGACATAGTTGCTAGAGGACAGGAAGTTGGAAAAATTGGAACAAGTGGTTTAAGTACAGGTCCTCATATACATTTTGAAGTTAGGGAAAATGGAGATCCTGTTAATCCTTGGTCTTACTTGCGTTAATCGCATCTAGAAGTTTGTCCGATGGCTAACTACCACTAGCCTTGCATGGGTTCAGCTATGCCAACAAGTTGACAAGTTCTCCAAGACTCCCACCTCTTTAGGTGGGAGATAAGTGGTACTAAGCCCCTGGATAACGGTTTCTAATATTCAGATGGAGTCAAAACTCCACCTGAATAAAGAATCCTGTTTATTCATAGGTTTCTAAGGAAATCTAAGTGAACTCGTTCAGCCAAAGCTGAACATTGGGGAATCGGATGGAGACTCTACTCCACCTGATTTAGCCAAATTGGGGACATTCCTGGTTATAAAATATTTTGGATAAAAATTGGTATAGACTAAAGCAGTATCTTAACTTACAATTAGGGTGTTGCTTTTTTTTTATTTGTTTTTAAAGTTTCTAAAGGGGAAAAGCATGCTTAAAATGAATAAGTGTAAATAAGGATGTTGACGTAAATAATATGTAATATAATTAAAGTCCTTCAACATACCATATAAAGAATACAGTAGTCAGTAGTCAGAATCGAAATATCAAGAGCTAAAAGCTAGATCTTCTCTTCTTCTGAATTCCGAATTCTGTCTCCTGTCCTTAAAACAAGTTAGGTAGGTGCGAACATGATAAACTCAGCTGTAAAAAAAGTAATGTATGGGATACTTATAGTTTTAATTATTGTCTCATTCATAATATCTTCTAGTGTTGTGTATATAATTTCTACTAATCACGAAAATTTGGGTCAAGTAATTAAAGCGTTTACATTAATAAAAGCTCAATCTATAGAAGAAACTACTACTGGAGAGTTAATTCAAGGATCTGTAAGTGGAATGATCGATGCTCTTGATGATCCATATTCAGTTTATTTGGATGCAGACACTTTTAATACCCTTCAGGAAAGAATGAGCGGTACTTATGGTGGTGTAGGACTATTGATTACAAAGGATGATGAAGGGAGGCTTGTTGTTGTGTCTCCGTTTAGAGGGACTCCTGCTCATAGAGCTGGGGTGGCAACGGGAGATTTTATAGTAAAGATAAATGACGAGGATACATCTGACATGGAGCTGGAAACTGCTGCTTCATTGATGCAGGGGGACCCTGGAACAGATGTTACTATTACTACATTCAGAGAAGGTAGAGAAAATAAAGATATAGCAATTACAAGGGAAATAATTACAGTTCCATCTGTTGATGGCACTATAATTGAAGAAGAACCTGATATAGCATATATAAACCTATCTATGTTTAATGAAAATACTATAGATGAACTGCAGCAGGATTTAGGAGAACTGGGTAAGATAGGATATAGTGCTCTTGTTTTAGATATGAGAAATAATCCTGGAGGTAGTCTGCAGTCCGCAATAGAAGTAGCAGATGAATTCATACCTGAGGGACCGGTAGTTCATATTGTAAGCAAATTCTCCACTAATACCTTTACCGCTTCAGGGCCAGCTATTGATATACCATTTGTTGTTCTTGTAAATTCAGGAAGTGCAAGTGCTTCTGAGATAGTAGCAGGAGCTATACAGGATACAGGCGTAGGAATTTTAGTAGGTGAAAGAACATTTGGCAAAGGACTTGTCCAAAGTATATTTCCATTAGATGACGGAGCTGCATTAAAGCTTACAACGGCTAAGTATCTAACACCAAATGAAAGAGATATAAATAAGAAAGGAATTGACCCTGATATTGAAGTCATCCTTACCCCTGAGGAAGCTTTTGAAGCTTTGCAGGATGCGCCAGATCCAGCTAACGATCCACAGTTGCAAAAAGCTATAGAAATAATAAAGTCCAAGCTAAACTAAGCAATACAAGAGTCAGGAGTCTAGAGGCAAGCGTCCAGCTACCTTATTGAAGTTGGTGATAGAATATGTTTTCATTTATTGTAGATTTAATACCTATGGTTTTAAGATCTTTTGCTTATTTGATACTTTCTCCGTTTTTTTGGGTAATAGTATTCTTAATCGGCATGCAGTACAGACGTATTGCAAAACAAAAAGAAGTTTTGTTTGGAGTAAAAGATGAAACTGTATGGCAGCAGGTAACTGTTGCCATTCTCTATGGGATATTAGGGGGAATTTTTGGTGCCTTTCTAATGATTATAGGAGGCATCACTATTACAAATATTGGGATCGGGTACTTATGGGCAGTAGCCATTTTTCTTCTGTTTGTTAGTCCTAGATTTTTGTGTTTTTCCTATGCAGGTAGTATCATTTCTTTAAGTTATCTGATGTTTGGGTGGCCTGTAATTGAAGTAGCTCACTTGATGGGTTTAGTAGCTATATTACACTTAGTTGAGAGTTTTTTAATATTAGTAAGCGGTCATTTAGGGGCAATGCCTGTATACACAAAGAATCATAAGGGAGAAACCGTAGGTGCCTTTACTTTGCAGAAGTTCTGGCCAATACCTATTGTGGCCCTTATGGTGGTAACAGGTGTGCCTGCTGGTGAAACAGTACCAATGCCTGATTGGTGGCCCCTGATTAAGTCCTTAGAACAACCTTTTGAAGCTGGCAAGGGTTATTATGCTATGTTGCCTGTGGTGGCAGCATTAGGCTATACTGATCTTGCGATGACAATGAATCCTCAACAAAAAAGCTATCATACTGCAGCTCTTTTATCAATATATAGTGTTGTTTTGTTTATACTTGCAGTTATTGCTTCTCATTATATTTACTTAGCAATCCTACCCGCCCTTTTTGGGGCACTTGGACACGAATTAACTATTTATCTTGGCAAAAAAAATCAGATGCAAGGAAAACCCTTATACGTATCTTCTGAAGTTGGGGTAAAGATTCTAGATGTGATGACGGGATCTCCCGCAATGAAGATGGGTATTCGTAGTGGTGATATTGTCCTATCGATTAACAATATGAAAGTTGAGAATAGGTATCATATGGCCGCTTTATTGCAAACCCTCTATAATTTCGTCGAAATTGAATATCTTAAAAGTGGCGATAATAGAATATATCGTGAAACCCTTTGGATAAAGCCGGGGAAATCTTTTGGTGTGATTCCAGTACCTGAACTTACAGATAGCCCGCAGGTAACCCTTTCTGGCAAAGGTATTTTAGTGAGATGGTACCATAAAATTGTCACCAAATTCAAATCAGAAAAGTAGCCATGAGTAATACTGTAAGGGAGAGAGGTTTATGGATAATGTAAGGAAAGCGCATGTCCACATTTTCGCTGAGGCCAGTACTGCAGATGGTTTTATTTCATATATTGATTCGGTTTTGTCAGGACTAAGAAAAATCTATATTCTAACTGGAGGAACTCATAAGTTAAAGTCAGACTATCTTATTGAAACCGCAGATTTTTTAAATAATAAGGGGATACCTATTGAGTTTATAATGTGTGGTATTGATCATGAAAAGGTGGATGGAATAATAATTCCTCCCATAAGAACTGCTATAATTGATGGATCATATCCCCATAAATATGAAGCTAGATACCCTGGTGTTGTTGAAGAAACTATCAACTTAGAAGAATGTTGGGATAAAGATGTGCTTGATAAAGATAGAGAAGAAATAGTTGATTTAACTAATAAAGTAATGAATACTATGGAAAAAGGTACTCGTTATCTTAAGACAGCTCGAGAAATACATAATCATTGGGAACAATTATATGTTGTGGGGCTAAGACATGATGCAGCAAATAAAAAAGCCCATAAGGTAATAAATGAAATTTTTAAGGATGTTGGACCCAAGATACGTCATCTGTTTGCAAGTAGCATAAATTTTAAAGGTTCAGTTAACTTTATTAATGAGATTACTGCCAACTGTACAAAAAGATATATATTAAAGGGGCAGCCAGGAACAGGTAAAGCCACGCTTATAGAAAAGGTAGTTGAAGAAGCAACAAGCAATAATTTTAATATAGACATTTATCACTGTGCTCTTGATCCAAGTAAATTTGATATGGTAGTCATACCACAATTGAAGGTTAGTGTTATTCATGGTACACCACCGCATTGGATTGAACCTACTAGAATCGGTGATGTTGTTGTTGATATGCTTGAATGTATCGACGAGGAAGTTGTTGTTAATTCTGCTAAGGAAGCAGAACGCCTTGAGGAAGAGTTTGAACTAACGCAGGAGCAAGCTGTACGTACTTTTAAAGAAGCAAAAGCTTTCTATGATAAACTTGATAAAATATATTTATCTGCTACAGTCCATAAAAAATTGCACGTAATATTAGGAAATCTAAAGCAAAACTTAAAAGAGGAAATAGAAAAACATAATAACAATAATAGCTTGTAAATAATATAGTTAAAAGAAATGGGCAGGAACCTTATAGCATTTGTAAGGTTCTTTTTTCATAATTTACCACATTTGAATGATATTATATCTAAGCACTTAACTGTAAAAAGAGAGAGCCTTTGTGATTGTGAAGGCTCTCTCTTTTAAATTTGCTTCTATTCAGTTGCAAGAACTTCGACTTTTACTTCCCCTAATCCATGGGGTCTAAGACCAATAGATTCTGCTGCAGCCCGTGAAAGATCAATAATTCTATCTTCCTTATGAGGGCCCCTATCATTTATACGTACTTTTATAGTTTTTCCTGTGTCTAAGAATGTGACATTAACAAGTGTACCAAAAGGCAATGTCCTATGTGCAGCAGTAAATTTATTCTGGTCAAAAACCTCTCCACTTGATGTCCTTCTGCCATGGAACTTACCTCCATACCAAGAAGCTATACCATTTATTGAATAGAGGATATCCTTTTCAATTGTACTATCTCCCTTAGAAATTTGGATTGTGCTAGTGTTGTTATCCCAATCTACAGAATATCCTAGGGTTTCACCTACAAATCTTAGCGGAACAAAAGTAGCCCCATTGATCATTTGTGTCGGTACATCAATTGGTTTTGCTTCTCCATCTACTAGGGCAGTATCACCATCTACAGGCAATTCGATTTCATAATCCTCTATGTAACAAATAACTGTGTTTGTTTCCTTTTCCCAATGAACATTTGCCCCCAAAGCTTCAAATAGTGGCCTCATAGGGACTAGTTGACGTCCTTCCACGCTGACAGGGGTGGGGTCAAAATTATAACCTTCGCCGTCAATTACAACTATTGTTTCTTGTCCTACTGACCATGTAGGAATTGCAATTAAGATTAATACTATTAAAATGGCCAACAGACTTCTTTTCACAGAATACCTCCCAAAATGTAATTAATTACTAGAAAAATATCAACAACAACTTATTTACTATTCGCCAAAACTAGCTAATATCCTTTTAAGCAAGTAGCAATTTTAATTCACTACTAATGCATTAGAACATTTTACTTTGACAATGCAAATTCTAATGTATATACTATAAATAAATTCATATGAACATATCAACACATGAGCATAATGACAGATGAAATATTTGCATCTTCATCACTTGGATAGAAAGTATTGATTCTATGAAATCTATGGAAGAGGGGATTATATGATAAAAAAAGATTTATGTGAGATTAATTGTATACACGTGGACATAGTTGAAAAGGTAAAAAAGAAAAACATTCCTAAAGAAGAGGCAAATGAGCTTGCAGAGATGTTTAAGCTTCTTAGCAATCCTACAAGAATCAAAATACTTCATGTTCTCTCTCAGTCGGAGATGTGTGTCTGTGACATTGTAGCAGTATTGGGATTAAACCAGTCAGCTGTTTCACATCAGCTTAGGTTGTTAAGAACAAGTAGATTAGTAAAGAATCGTCAAGAAGGTAAGGTGGTCTATTATTCTCTTGATGATGATCATATTGAAAAACTTTTTACAGCAGGCTTAGAGCACGTTAGGCATAACTAAGGTGTTTACTGAATTCTGGACCAAAAATTGGGGACATTCCTCAACCTTAGAGTAGAGCTTCAAAAGAGGTGTATCCCCGTAACTTAAACGAAGTGAGGTTTTCCATATGACTGCTAAAGATATTGCGGTAGAAGGTGTAAGTATAGAAAAAACAGCATTAAGGTTAAGTGGGTTAGACTGTGCTGATTGTGCGCGTAAGGTAGAAAAGGCTGTGGCTGAATATCCAGGAGTAACATTCGCCAAACTAAATTTTAGTGTTGGAAAAATAGTCATTGAACATCAGGTTAATGAAAATGAACTACTTAAGCTTATTGAAGGTCTAGGCTATGGGGCGGTATTGGATAACCCAGGTGAAAACAGAAAAACCTCTAGTAGCTGGTTTCATGATCTTCGTCTTGTATTAACGATTATTTCAGGAATCTTTATCTTAATTGCCCTTATAACTCAATACAGTTTAAAATTAGATGCGCTTAGTATGTATTTATATATTGCAGCCATATTTCTAGGTGGATTATTAATAGCTAGAAATGCTTTTAATTCGCTTAAGACATTAAATATGGATATGAATGTACTGATGACAATAGCTATAATTGGGGCAGCTGCAATTGGTGAATGGCTAGAAGGAGCAGCCGTAGTTTTTCTGTTTTCAGTTGGGAATACCTTACAGAACAGAACTATGGAAAAAACCAGAAGATCAATAAGTCAACTTATTGATCTGGCCCCTCAACAAGCTGTACTAATTAAGAATGGAAAAGAAGAGATAGTACCTATTTCTGAAGTGGTACCTGGGGATGTTGTTATAGTAAGACCCGGAGATAGAATTCCAGTTGATGGTACTATTAAAAAAGGCAGTACTGCTGTGGATCAGTCGCCAATAACTGGTGAGTCTTTGCTAATGGATAAGAGTGAAGGGAACCAGGTTTTTGCCGGGACAATAAATATAGATGGATATTTGGAAGTAGAGACAGAAAAAAGATCAACAGATAGCACCTTAGCTAAAATTATTCACCTGGTAGAGGAAGCACAAAATGAAAAGGCACCTGTTCAGCATCTTGTGGACAAATTCGCAAATTATTATACCCCTGTAGTTATCGTTGCTGCAACACTTCTTACAATTATACCCACATGGATATTGGGGCAGCCCTTTGAACAATGGTTTTATTCTAGTCTAGTACTATTGGTGATTGCTTGCCCATGTGCCCTTGTAATATCTACTCCAGTTTCTCTGATGGCTGCAATAGGTAATGCAGCTAGAAATGGGGTACTAATAAAAGGGGGAAATTTTCTTGAGTTAGTTGGTTCGTTAAAGGCAATTGCTCTAGATAAAACAGGTACCCTTACAAAGGGGCAGCCCAAAGTTAAAAAAATCTATTTACTATCAGGTAAGTCTGATGGACATTTATTAACCATTGCTGCATCACTTGAAAAGATGTCTAATCATCCTCTAGCTTCAGCTTTAGTTAACGAGGCTCAAAACAAGGGTCTTTTAGTACAAAAAGTAGATAATTTTAAACATTTAACAGGTAAAGGTGTTTCTGGTACAATAGACAACAATAATTACTATGCGGGAAGCATGAAACTTTTTAGGGAGATAATGGATCAAGATAAGTTAAGTGAATACAGTAAGCAAATAGAATCTAGTATTGAAGAAAAGTCAATTGTCATCGTAGGAACGCCTGAAAGGATAGAAGGGGTTATAACCTTTGAAGATAGTATCAGAGACGAGGCCAAGGTTACTGTAAGACAATTGAAGGAATTAGGCTTGAGTAACGTTATTATGCTAACTGGAGATAACCAGCAAACTTCTGGTCAAGTAGCCAAGGAAGTAGGTATAGACTATCAGGCTGA
Organism: Desulfitibacter sp. BRH_c19; assembly: GCA_001515945.1. Classification (NCBI taxonomy): domain Bacteria; kingdom Bacillati; phylum Bacillota; class Clostridia; order Neomoorellales; family Desulfitibacteraceae; genus Desulfitibacter; species Desulfitibacter sp. BRH_c19. The sequence goes on along the minus strand of LOER01000033.1, from coordinate 210,283 downwards.
GCTTCTTCCTCAAGAAAAGCTTGATTATATAAAGAAAATGAAAAAAAGTGGAAAGGTTGCTATGGTGGGTGATGGTATTAATGATGCTCCTGCTTTGGCTGCCGCTGATATCGGTATAGCCATGGGAACCATAGGAACGGATACAGCAATTGAAACTGCTGATATTGCATTAATGGCAGATGATCTTAGCAAGGTGCCCTATGTTGTTAAACTTAGCAAAAGGACTACGACAATTATAAAAGAAAATATTATTTTTTCTCTAGTAATTAAAGCTGTATTTATTGGTCTTGCTCTTACAGGAAATGCAACTCTCTGGATGGCAATATTTGCCGATACAGGGGCAGCTCTTTTAGTGATAATAAATGGTATGCGACTTATGAAAAACTAGGAAGCTTTAGACAAGAAGCAGGCAATTTCTCCCATCAGTAAGAATATTAAAGCTAAACAAATTTAAACTGTGTTACAATTATAATGATATTAAAAAAGATTGCATTCAAGAAGTATTTAGTTGAGGTGTAAGAATGGACTTAAATATTTTGATGTGGGGTGCCCTAGCCATAGTATTAGCAGCTTCTACACAGGCTTTAGCAGGATTTGGCTTCGTGATGATGGCAGCACCGTTTTTAATTATCATTTTTGATCCCAAAACAGCTGTTGGTTTAACTTTAATTTTGTCGTTCTCGTCAGTAATTGTACTTCTTTACTCTTTTAAAAAAGATGTAAATTGGCAATTAGTTAAACAACTATTAAAGGGATCCTTAATTGGGCTTCCTTTAGGATTAATAGTTTTTTATACTATTACCGTTGACACGCTAAAGGCACTTGTTAGTATAGCTATTGTTGTAATAAGCTTGTTGAATTTAACAAACTATGAGGTTAATCTTGATAAAAGTCAGGAAAAATGGAAAGTAATAGTGGGTGGCATTTCAGGATTTTTATCAGGAAGTGTTGGAATGTCAGGTCCTCCAGTCATTTTATTGATGAATAATCTTGATATGAAGAAGGAAGAATTTCGAGCTACTATTTTAGGATACTTTGCTATTATGCATCCAGCAAGCTTTGTTCCCATGATACTCATGGGGGCTATACCTCTTGAAAATATTAGATATGCTATTGTCTTAGCTCCATTTATACTGGTTGGAATGTTCATAGGAAGGCAGCTGTTTAAAAAAGTTTCAGAGGAACTCTTTAAGAAAATTGTTTTAGTTCTTTTGATATTAGTAGCTACGTATTCGTTTATAAGAAGTTTCATATAAAAAACCACTTTCAATAAAATGGAAGTGGTTTTTTATATGGCTTATAGTAGCTGTTAATTTGCTCCTATCGATAATATCAAATAATTACAACTATAGGTAGAATATATGCAAAGGTTAAAAAGTCAACTGATAGAATTTAATATATATATAAGAAATTATAGAAATTAATATAATCAAAACTCGAAAAGAGAGGTGATGATAGGCGGCTTAGTATAACTTTAAGGTATGCAGACTAAATAAAGGAGGAGATTCTTTGAAAACTAGCACAATTCATACTGACGTTTTAATTATTGGAGGGGGTAGCGGTGGAATAATGTCCGCTCTTCGTGCCAAAGAAGTTAACCCCAACCAAAAAGTTGTAGTATTTGAAAAAAGTCACATGAAATATAGTGGATGTATCCCTCGTGGTATGGACGCTCTAAATATTGTAACAGTACCGGGAGTGGCTACTCCGGAAGACTATCTAGAAGATGCGGTACATGGATGTGACGGTATACTTGATGAAGCGCCCAGCTATGAAATGGCAAAGAGAAGCTGGGCACTAATGAATAAACTCATTGACTGGGGCGTATATTTCCCGAAATATGATGGTAAATATGAAGTGGTTAAAGCCCATGCTAAAAAAGGCTATACTGTTACAATGCAGGAACCAGACCTCAAGACTATTCTTTACGATCGCCTGATGCAAACAGACTGCATCGTTATCAATCGCACAATGGCACTACAGTTATTAGTAGTAGGTGGCAGGGTAGCTGGAGCTATAGGACTTAATGTACGTACAGGTGAAATTATCGTTTGTCATGCAAAGGCTGTAATAGTCTCTGCAGGTGGATGTGCAAGATTTGGCCTACCACCAAATGGTTATCTTTATGGTGTTTATGATTATCCTGCGAATACGGGTGACGGATACAATCTTGCTTATAGAGCAGGAGCAGAGCTAACCGGATTAGAATATACATTGCACTATTACATTATTAAAGATATAAGTTCGCCTCTTCTTTACATTACTTTAACCCGTGGTGCACAATTACTAAATGCTGTTGATAAGCGTATGGATTTAGGTCATCCATCAATTAAGTCAATAATTGCAGAACATGAAAAAGGTTTTGGATATGTACGTATAAGAATGAGTGATTTACCAGAGGAAAAGATCAAGAGTATTGAAGATATCTTATTTACGACAGAGAAACCGGCTTGTGAAAGATTCTTTAAAGGTAGAGATATTGATTTTAGGAATAAGGATATCGAATTAGGGCCAACGGAAACCTATTTATGTGGTGGACATGGTATTACAGGAGTTGTAGTCAATGAAAAGGCAGAAGCATCAATGCCTGGACTGTATGCTGCTGGTGACGTTGCAAACGTGGGACGTGGTCATTTATCCGGAGCATTTGTCTTTGGCGAGATAGCAGCAGAAAGTGCGACTGAATTTGCTGCTTCTATCAAAAAAGATGAAAAGTGTGATACAGAAAGCTATCTGCAAAAGATTCATGGAAAAATTGATAAGTGGCAAAATTGCAAAGGCGAGGTCTCAATTGAAGAATTTGAGTTCAAAACTCGTAGGATGATTGGTGAATACTTGCCATCACCAAAAAATGAGTACAAACTGAAACGCGGAATTGAAAGTATGGATGTGCTAAATAAAGAGTTATTTGAGATTGTAAATATTAACAGAGTGCATGACCTGGTAAAGGCTTTTGAAGTAGAAAGCATAATATCATGTGGAGTATTATCTGCAACTGCTTCCATTGAACGTAAGGAAAGCAGATGGGGGGACTGGCATAAACGATCCGATTATCCTGATAGAGATGAAGAAAACTTCCGTAAGCTTATAATAGTTAAGAAGGATGAGAATAGTGATAACCCTATTACAACTCTCCGGGAACCAATAAAAATGGCTGATAAACAATCTAAATCTGAGGGGAGGGCATAAATCGTGAGTAATATAATAGAAGGATTATCTCAAAATGTAATGGTTGATAAGGAAAAATGTATTTATTGCGGTACATGTGCAGAGGTTTGCATAATGGATAATATCCGCTTGAAGCTAGCTCCTTGCTCTAAGGCGTGCCCCCTAGGATTAAACTGCCAGGGTTATGCTCAGCTAATCGTCCGTGGAGAAGAGAAGAAGGCTTTAGAGGTCATATATGAAAAGCTACCATTTCCAGGCATCCTAGGTCGAGTTTGTCATCACCCATGTGAGTCAGAATGCACACGCAATGATATAGACAATCATGGATTAGCCCTAAGAGGTCTAAAAAGATATCTTGCTGATACCAAGCAGGATGAAGTATCAATTAATTGCAAGCTGAATGAAGAAAAGACTGAAAAGGTTGCAATTATTGGTGGAGGCCCAGCGGGAATGATGGCTGCGTATGAACTTAGAAAGAAAGGGTACCAAACGCATATCTATGAAGCTGGAAAGCGCCTAGGCGGTATGATGACTAGCTGTATCCCAGAGTTTAAATTACCTGGTAATGTTGTGCAATGGGAAGCAAAGATATTAGATGAGATAGGTGTAAAAGTATTTTATAACACTACTGTAGGGCAAGATGTAACCTTCGAAGGGATAATGGAAGATTATGATGCAGTAATTATAGCAGTAGGAATGCAGTTAGATAAAAAACTAGGGATGGATGGGGAACAAGCAGAGAATGTTTATAATGCTCTAGATTTCTTAAGCCAAGCGAAGGCATCACAGAAAGACTTAACTGTAGGTAAGAGAACGCTAATTATAGGAGGTGGAAATACAGCTATTAATGCTGCTCAGACAGCATATAGGCTAGGTGCAGAGGAAATTCGGATAGTTAGTTTAGAAGATCGCAAGAGTATGCCTGCTTATAAATGGGAAATCTCAGATGTCATGGAAGATGGGATCATTATTGAAAATGGTTGGGGTCCAAGTAAATTCTATATTGAAGATAATAAAGTAACTGGAATAGAATTTAAGCGCTGCCTAGAGGTATTGGATAAGGAAGGCAGATTTGATCCCCAGTTTTGTGAAGGCGAAACTACAATGTTTTCCGCTGATACAGTAATAATTGCTATAGGAAATGAAAGTGATTTGCAGTTAGTATCTGATAGTATAGTGGAAGTAAATGGAACCTGTATTAGCATAGACCCTATTACTAAGCAAACTAATCTAGAGAAGGTTTTTGCAGCGGGTGATGTAACGCCTGGGTTAAAAACTATTGTTGATGCTATGGCACAAGGTCGAGAGGCTGCAGAATCTGTATATCGCTATTTTGAAGAGATACCATTAGATTATGCTAGAGATCGTTTAAGTGGTTGCGAAGTAGATTTTAAAGTTGATACCTCAGAGGCGAAAGCAATTCCTCCTGTTAGAATAGGCAAGTTAGAAGGCGATGAACGTCGCAGCTTTAAGGAAACAGAACTCTGCATGAGTAAGGAACAGGCTGATTTGGAGGCCAAACGCTGTATATCCTGTGGTGAAGCACATGGGAAATTCCGTACCTGCTGGTCTTGCTTACCATGTGAAGTTGAGTGTCCTCAAGAAGCAATACATGTAAAGATACCTTATCTAATGAGGTAAGGCTGAAAAGTTATTTTTGGTGCATTATGAACTGTATCTTTAGTCCATAATGCCTTTACCAAAATAAATAGTAGGGGAGAGGTAATAAATGAAAAGAATTCACTTAGGTTTATGCTTGTTGCTTATTGCTATGTTTTTTGTTGGGTTGGTTGGTTGTAGTGCTGCTGATAATAGTAATAATGATCCCGCAGAAGATGTTGAAACCCCAGAACTTGAAAAAGAAGTTATTGAGCTAAAATTAGGGCACCATGCTGCTGAAAATCAGCCATTTCATCAGGGTGCAGTAAAATTTGCAGAATTAGTAAGTGAACGAACAGATGGTGACGTTGAAATTACTGTATATCCAAATAATACATTAGGTTCTTCTCGAGATCTAATTGAAGGGATGCAAATTGGAACTGTTGACCTGACGCTAAGTCCGACTACAAATATGGCTGTATTTTATAATACTCTAGATTTGTTTTACCTACCATTTATTTTCAACAACCGCGAGCATGTTTATAAGGTCGCTGATGGACCAATTGGTCAAGAAATTTATGATGGTTTACAGGCTAAGACTGGATTTATAACCCTGGGAATGTTTGAAAGCGGTTTTAGAACATTTACAAACTCGGTTCGTGAAATTCGAACTCCTGATGATATGAAGGGTTTAAAGATGCGCGTGCCAGACAGCCCACTAAATGTTGATACCTTTGAGGCCTTGGGTACTATTGCAACACCAATCTCTTTTGGTGAATTATTTACTGCTTTACAGCAGGGTACAGTTGACGGACAGGATAATCCCATTGGTAATGTTTATGCCGGATCTTTTTATGAAGTTAATCCATATCTGACATTGTCTGGTCATCAATATGCCGGGATAATGCTGATGATAAGTGGTATAGCTTGGAATAAGGTTCCTAGTGAATACCATCAAATTATTGAAGAGTGTGCTGCGGAAGCTGTTGAGTGGCAGCGAGCATTAGCACAGGAAAAAGAAGGAGAGTTCTTAGAAATAATGATTGATAAAGGCTTAAAAGTGACAGAACTTACACCTGAAGAACAGAAGCTATTCCAAGAAGCTATGGAACCTGTCTGGGAAAAATATGCACCTCAAATTGGTGAGGAGCTAGTAGAAAAGGCAAGTACAGCTGGTCAATAAAGTATTAAGGGGGCTGCCGGGGGTTTTTCTCCGGCAGTTAAGCTATCCGAAAGAAGGTGAAATGGTTGACAAAATTATTAGATGGTTTATATTCAACAATTAAATATATCTGCATAGTTGTTTTTGGTGTTTCAGTATTACTTGGAATAGCTCAAGTACTAAGTAGATATGTTTTTGGCTTTTCCTTTCCAACTTCTGAAGAGATTAATCGGTTCTTGTTTGTTTGGGTAGTTATGCTAGGTTCTGCTTTGGTTATGAGAGATAAATCGCATGCAGCAATCACAATTGTTGTTATGTATGTACCTGAATTTTTAAGCAGGATATTTAGGAGTTTTGTTTATATTGTCAGCGTTGGTTTCTTAGGTTTGTTAGTCTATCAGGGATGGAAAATGACAATAATAACCCATATCCAACCTGCTGCAGCTAGTGGTATACCAATGAGTTACGCATATTTTGCTATTCCCACAGGAGCATTTTTCATGCTAATTTTTGCTCTTGAAATGTGCTATAAAGAATTTTTTGGTAATAGTGAAAACTTTATTGGGGAGGGGAGTAGCTAGTGATTTCAGCAATTCTGTTTGTATCCTTAATAGTACTATTATTTTCAAGTGTCCCTGTAGCAATTGCAATCGGCTCTTCTTCGCTATTAGTGGCTTGGGTATCTGATATACCTTTAATGGTAATTGCCCAAAGAATTTTTACTACAAATGATTCCTTTCCTTTAATGGCAATTCCCTTCTTTATGGTAGCTGGGGCAGTTATGACAAAAGGTGGGGTTTCTCAGAGATTAGTAAATTTCGCTAGTGCATTGGTAGGTGCTCTTACTGGAGGATTGGCCATGGTAGTGCTAGTAGGGTGTGCGTTTTTTGCTGCCATCTCCGGTTCATCTGCAGCTACAGTAGCCGCAATTGGTGCAATCATGATACCAACTATGGAAAAGCGTGGCTACGCTAGACATTTCTCTGCTGGAGTAACTGCTTCTGGAGGAGCGTTAGGAATGATAATTCCTCCTAGTATAGTCATGATTATTTATGGTGTTGCAGCTGAAGTTTCAATTGTCTCTCTTTTCCTAGGAGGGTTTATTCCTGGCATATTTATGATGGCAGCTATGATGGCCGTTGTTTATTATTATAGTAAGAAAGAAGGATATGCTGGAACAGAGAAATTTAGTGGAAGAGCTGTATGGGTAACTTTCAAAGAAAGTTTTTGGGGTTTACTAATGCCAGTAATAATCTTGGGTGGTATTTATGGTGGTATATTTACTCCAACTGAAGCTGCTGCTGTTGGAGCTGCTTATGGGTTTATTATTTCACTATTTGTTTATAAAGATATGGAATTTTCTCAAATACCAGATGTTTTACTTGGTGCTGTGAAGGCTACTGCAATTGTAATGTTCATAATGAATTCAGCGGGTTTATTCGGCTGGATACTGGTTAATCATCAAATACCTCAGACAATTGCTACTGCACTTACAAGTCTAACAACTAATCCAAATACACTTTTATTAATGCTAGTAGGAGTTATGCTTATTGTGGGTACATTTATGAATGCTGCACCAGCTATGGTCATCTTAGCACCTATTTTAGTTCCTGTCGTTGTAGCAGTAGGCATAGACCCAATATATTTTGGCGTTTTAATGACAATAGCACTAACTATCGGTGTTGTAACTCCACCGGTAGGTGTTGATTTATTTGTCTCATCCTCGATTGCAAATATTCCTATTGAAAAAGTAGCAAGAGCAGCCTTTCCATTTATTGTGGCTATGATTATTTGTGTTGTATTAATGATATATTTCCCACAAATTATCATGTTCTTACCAAAGCTTGTACAAGGAATATAGAAAATTTTTATAAAAAAAATTAGTAAGGAAAATGAGCGGCCTAGGAGTTGTTGGTTCAACTCCTAGGACTTAATTTTAAAAAATGAGCATTATCTTTAATAACCTACAATTTACAAATACTGAATAATCACTTATTTCCTAAATTTGCACAAGCAAATCAATAGGGTCTTTATGAAAATTGGCAGGAATAATTATTATAAATATAGAATAAAACAGTAAGTGCTTATTGCACAATAGGAAGGTGTATCGTATGGATCAGAAAGATTCAGTAGATTTACAAGCACTTGAAGAAATGCTAATAGACCTTTCAAATATGTGGGGAATTAATTTTCAACTGTATAATTCCCAAAGTGATTTGTTAATTAAAGGGGATAACACTCCTTTTTTTTTCAACAACAGAGATAAACTTAATGTCAACTCTGGGACCTATATAGTTGATAATCTACTAAGCAGATCCTATGAATCAAAGAGCGTAATTATTATTTGTGATACTCAAGGACTTTTAATTACTATGCCTATTTTTTTGCAAGATAGATTGATCGGTGGGGCACTTCTTCACTTAGAAGAGTTTAAGGATATTCACTACGAAAGGACCATGCCATACGAGAAAATTGATGTAAAAGAATGGTTACAGGAAATTACAAATGACCATTTTATTGGAAAAAACTTGTTTCAATTCTTGGATTTGTTTATAAAACAAAGCTTTAATTATTATAGGGTTCTAGATAGAATTTATAAGCATGAACAGGAATTAAACACACTTGAAACCAAAATAAAGCAAACGGAAATTGAATTAGCACAGTTTGAAATCCAAAGTCTAGAAAAACAAATAAAACCTCACTTTTTATTCAATACACTTAATTTAGTAGCAAGATTAATATACCTTGAAAAAAGTGCAGAATCCTTAGAAGTTGTATATGCTTTATCAAAATTACTAAGATATTCCATGGAAAAGAAAGAGTTGGTAAGAGTTAGAGACGAGCTACAGTACGTTAAAAACTATTTGTTTATTCAAAAAAATCGTTATGATGATCAATTAAACTACCAATTAGATATATCACAGAATATTATGGGAGGGCTTATTCCTGCATTAGCACTTCAACCCCTAGTAGAGAATTCTATAAAACATGGGTTAGAACCAAAAGGGGGAGGATTGATTAAAATTATTGGTAGATTAGAGGATCAAAAGCTCATATTGAAAGTTATTGACGATGGAATTGGGTTTGCACAAAACAATGTGAATAGCTCCCAAACAACCAAGAAATCTGAGGAGTCTACGGGAACAGGTCTAAATAATATTGAGAAGCGTATTAAGTTTTATTGTGGAGAAGATTATGGTCTTAATATCTGCTCTGAACCTAATAAACAGACAGAGGTAACAATTAGTATTCCTTTTGTATCAGATATAGAAGATGATTATGTTCCCGTCTTTTGGTTTGACAAATGATTGGCGGTGAGAGTTATGAAATTGTTAATTGCTGAAGACGAAAAAATAGAAAGAGAAGCATTAAAACAAATTTTTGCTAGTGAACCGCTAGGTATTCAAATAGTTGGAGAAGCTACCAATGGTTTACAAGCAGTTGAACTAAACTCTACCCTACAGCCAGATGCGATATTGATGGATATTAGAATGGGAATTATGGATGGACTTAAAGCAACAGAACATATAAAAAAGGATAACAAGGAAGTTGAAGTGATTATCCTTACCGCTTTTGGGCTATTTGAATATTCTCAGCAGGCCTTAAGATGTTCTGTGTTTGACTATTTATTAAAACCGGTAGAGATAAATGATTTGCTTAATACATTTCAAAGACTAAAAGAACATATAAGATTAAAAAAGGAAAAGAATGATAATAATCCATCAAGTAATCTGTTTAACTTGTGGGCAAATGAAAAAGATCACAAAAACAAAAATGTAGCATTTAATGATGAGAGAATTGAAGAAGCAATTGGATATATAATGGTAAATTTGGATAAGCAAGTTACATTAGAATCCATTGCAGATCTAGTTCACACGAGCCCAGGTTATTTGAGTAGATTATTCAAGAGCACCACAGGGGTATCTCTTAGTAGTTTTATTATAGAGGCAAGAATTGAAAAAGCTAAGTTTCTCCTTTTGCATGAAAATGATAAAGGTCTGAAAGCGATTGCGAAAGAGGTAGGGTTTAGTACAGTTCAGCATTTTTGTAATACTTTTAAACGTATTGAAAAGGTAAGCCCTGCAAATTTCAGGTCAGCTAGAGGGGCGGTTTAATTAAATGGGGTTTTCAGTTAAAAGACTTAAAACGGATGTGCTAATTATCGGTGGTGGGAGTGCTGGTTCTATGGCAGGTATCTCCTTGAAACAAGCTAACCCTAATCTTGATGTGTGTATTATGGAAAAAGGAAATACTAAGAGAAGCGGTTCTATTACTATGGGAATGGATGCATTAAACGTTGTAGTTGTACCCGGCATATCAACACCTGATGAGTACGTGGACATGATAAAGCACAAATGCTGGGGCATTGTTGATGAAGCACCCAGCTATAGATTGGCAGAAAAGAGTTATGATGCTTTAAGATTATTAGAAGAATGGGGAGTATTTTTTCCAAAAAATGACAATGGGCAATATTCATTAATGACTATTGATGATAGAGGCAAGTTCTGTGTGGGGATGGATGAACCGGATTTAAAGGTGATATTGGAGAGAAAAATTCGTGCACTAAAAGTCTCCGTGCTTAATAAAACTATGGCTTTAAGACTTGTAGTTGTAAATGGAATAGTGATTGGGGCCATGGGCTTAAACATTGTTGATGGTAATTTAATTGTTTGTGAGGCAAAGTCTGTAATTCTTGCCAACGGTTCTGCAGCTAGATTTGGTCTTCCAAATACAGGGTATTTATATGGAACTTTTGATTTTCCAGGTAATTCTGGAGACGGTTTTTCAATGGCATATAAAGCTGGAGCTAAAATAACTGGTATGGAATATACCTTGAAATACCCATTGGTAAAAGATTTGAACATTCCGCTATTATATATTGTTATTACTCGAGGGGCCAGGGTGGTTGACTTAAAGGGAAATATCCTAGTTAATGAAAATAATCTATCAGTACATCGTTTAATAGAACAACTTGAAAACAATGATGGACCGGCTTTTCTCCAAACTGATCATCTTTCTAAGGGTATGGTTAAAGAAATTGAAAATATTCTATTTAGCACAGAAAGACCAATGCAAAGGCGTTTTTGGGAATTAAAAAATATTAAACTTGGGCGTGACCTAATAGAATTAAACCTTACAGAAGCTCAATTATGTGGTGGACACGGATTGTCTGGTATTGTAACAGATAAATCTGCTCGCACAAGTATTAAAGGACTTTTTGCAGCAGGAGATGTTAGTTCCGTTCCCATGCAGCACTTAAGTGGGGCTTTTGTATATGGTAGGATTGCTGCGGAGAGTGCCTTGGAGTATGTAAAAACATCTAACACAAAGGTTTCAGATAAATACTTTGATGAATGTATGAATGGTGTGATTAAGCAATTGAATATCTTTATGAGTCCGAAAACGGATAGAATTTGTTACATGGACTTTGAATATAAGTTACGCAGAATTATTAATGAATATTTGTTATCACCAAAAAATTCGTATTCCCTAACAAAAGGATTAAATACAATATTAGAATTAAGAGAACAATTACCCAAGTATTTACATGTTAATGATTGTCATGGATTAGGAAAAGCAGTAGAGTTGGAGTTCATACTAGATTGTGCTCAAATGTCAGCAATAGCATCTTTGACTCGTGAAGAAAGCAGATGGGGAAGTATACACAGACGTACTGACTTCCCTGATACAGATAATGAGAATTGGTTAAAACATATTGATCTACAAGTGGGAAATAACCACCATGGGGTCAAGGTTTCGCTTAGGGAAATTCAAAAGGGGGGATAGGCGTGAACACTTTTTCAATTAAAGTTACTGAAGAATGTAATGGTTGTGGAATATGTGTGGACTTGTGCCCTTTGGATTGTTTACGCCTTGGGGAAGATAATAAACCTTTTTTAAAATATAAAGAATGCTGGTATTGTGGCACTTGTGAAGTTGAGTGTCCTTTATCTTGTCTGAAAATTTATTTTCCTTTTTTAATTTTTTGAAAGAGTAAAGCAAGAAACTGCCAATGCATTTCCCGTATTTATGAAATTTAATGAAATGTGCTATAATATGTTAAGCTTTCCATAATGAATGCAAAAGGCAGGTGACTGTTTAAAGATATGAAACCCTTTAAAGTTGTTTCAGGGTATTCACCAAAGGGAGATCAGCCCAAGGCAATTGAGCAGTTGGCTGATGGGATACAGGGAAATTTAAAAAATCAAATTCTACTTGGGGCTACAGGTACTGGAAAAACATATACCATGGCAAAGGTAATAGAAAAAGTGCAAAAGCCAACTCTTGTTATGGCCCATAATAAGATTCTAGCTGCCCAACTCTGTAGCGAGTTTAGGGATTTCTTTCCAGAGAATAGTGTTGAATATTTTGTTAGTTATTATGATTACTATCAGCCTGAGGCATATATTCCTCATACAGATACCTATATAGAAAAGGATAGCTCCTTAAATGATGAAATAGATAAAATGAGGCACTCAGCAACAAGTGCTCTTTTTGAAAGAAATGATGTTATTATTGTTGCTAGTGTGTCTTGCATATACGGACTTGGTTCTCCCGTTGACTATAGAAACCTTGTCCTTTCTTTGCGTGAGGGTGTGGAATATGATAGGGATAAAATATTAAGGAAACTGGTGGATATTCAGTACGATAGAAATGATTATGATTTTCATAGGGGTACCTTTAGAGTTCGTGGAGATGTAATAGAAATATTTCCGGCATCTTTTACGGAAAAGGCTATCAGGGTTGAAATGTTTGGAGATGAGATTGAAAGAATTCTTGAAATAGATACCTTTACAGGAGAAGTTATTTCTCAAAGAAATCATATATCAATTTTTCCTGCTAGTCACTATGTGATTGAAGAGGACAAGTTAAAAGTAGCAATTATGAATATTGAACAAGAGCTTGATGAAAGACTCAAGGAATTGAAGGACAACAATAAGCTTGTAGAGGCTCAAAGACTGGAACAAAGGACACGGTACGATCTGGAGATGCTACAGGAAATAGGCTTCTGCTCAGGCATCGAAAATTACTCAAGACATTTAATAGGAAAAGCTCCTGGAGAGCCACCCTTTACTTTAATTGATTACTTTCCAGAAGATTTTCTGCTTGTAATTGATGAATCCCATGTTTCAGTTCCTCAGATAGGTGGCATGTATAAAGGTGATCATTCTCGCAAGCAGAATCTTGTTGAGCACGGATTTAGGCTGCCATCTGCTTTAGATAATAGGCCGTTGAAGTTTGCTGAGTTCGAAAAAAAGATTAATCAAATTGTGTTTGTATCAGCTACGCCAGGTCCCTATGAATTAGAAAGGACCCAGCAAACAGTTGAACAGATAATTAGGCCAACAGGTCTTGTAGACCCAATGATTTCTATAAGGCCAATAAAAGGACAGATGGATAATCTATATACTGAAATTCAAAAAAGAGTCAGTAAAAATCAAAGGACTCTAGTTACAACACTAACAAAAAGAATGGCAGAAGATCTAACAGATTACTTCAAGGAGCTGGGCGTAAAGGTTAGATATATGCATTCAGATATTGATACAATTGAGAGAATGGAAATAATCAGGGATTTGCGTTTAGGAGAATTTGACGTCCTTGTGGGCATAAACCTACTAAGGGAAGGATTGGATTTACCAGAAGTATCTCTTGTAGTAATATTAGATGCTGATAAAGAGGGCTTTTTACGCTCTGATAGAGCACTTATTCAGACCATGGGTAGAGCTGCTAGAAACATTGATGGTCAAGTTATCATGTATGCAGATAAAATCACAGGTTCTATGGAAAGAGCCATAGGTGAAACAGAAAGAAGAAGAAATATCCAGTTAGAATTTAATGAGAAACATCATATAACTCCTGAAACAGTCAAAAAAGAAGTCAGGAAAGTCTTGGAAGCTTCTAGGGTTGCAGAAGAAAAGACAGATTACCTATCCAAACAGAAAATCAATAAAATGGCAAAACATGAAATAAAGGATTTAATAAACCAAATGGAGAAGGAAATGAAAGTTGCTGCTTCCAAGTTAGAATTTGAAAGGGCTGCTCAGTTAAGGGATATTATTGTGGATTTACAGAAACAAATTGGAATTTAAGGAGCAGAAATTGGGGTATGGCCCCATATATTATGAATATATTAAATTATTTGGAGGTATTACATAATGAAAGCGATTTTTACATTTACATCTGCAGAATCAAAAAGGTTGTTAGCAAAATCAGTCGCCGTTTTGCCGGCCGTTCAGCACGCTTTAAAAGAAGCAATGGTAATAATAGCAGGAGGCACCACAAATGCTTTTGTCCTGGAAGAGTTAACAGGTGAAAAAGTTGATAAAGCCAAGTATACTGCTGGCATAATAACTAGAGGTAGACAATGTGTAACTCCTGTAAAGGAACGGTTAGCTCCGGTTGTTTTAGTTAATGGTGAAAAAAGTCAAATGAATTGGGTGGAAGCGGCTGAGAAAATGGATGCAAATGACGTATTTATTAAAGGCGGAAATGCAATTGATAATCATGGAACTGTAGGGGTTTTAGTAGCTGATCCATTCGCAGGAACTATAGGTAAGGCATTACCCATTGTAGCTGCCAGGGGTAGTCACCTCATTATGCCAGTTGGCCTTGAAAAAATGATTCCTGATGTAAATTTAGCTGCTAATGTAGCAGGAAGTAAGACATTTGACAAGTCAATTGGAATGCCCGTTGGTCTTATGCCTGTCACTTACGGTTTGCCAATTACTGAAATAGAAGCACTACAAATCCTTGCTGAAGTTGATGCATACTGTATTGGTGCTGGCGGGGTTGGAGGGTCGGAAGGTTCTGTAGTTATGGTAGTAGAAGGTGAAGAGCAGGAAGTAGAGAAAATAATGGAGATAGTTAAAAAGATAAAAGGGGAGCCTGCTGTAGCAGCCTTAAAACAAAAATGCTCCGAGTGTGGGGCACAGTGCTCCGTTATGGAAAAATAAGGATAATACAAAAAAGTGGCGCTTTTTAAAATGAGCGTCACTTTTTTTGGAACCATAGCAGGAAGCATAGGCGGTTCTTTTGCTTCCTTTGTCCTTAAGCTATTTCAATTCCATATTCTTATCCTTATCCTTATCGGCTAGTGTATCTTCACTTAACTCCTGTCTTTCATCTAATTCTTGTTCAACATCTTCTGCAACCATCTTTCGAAGAACAGGGGCATTGGTTCTTGTCATCCACCTCCATATGCTTGTGCTAAAGATGAGTATTAAAACAACAAATGTTAGGAAATAAATATTCATAGGTTAAAAGTCTCCTTTTTTAACTTTAACAACGCAGAATACATCTCCAAAAAACTTAAAGTTAAATTTATTATCTAAAAGTTCATCTAAAAATATACACAAAAGTCTGGGTCATTGACCCAGACTAATTTCTTCCAAATGTTTTTCTAGTGCTTACACTTTAAATCTTTTAACAGTATCTTCAAGCTTCTTGGATAGCACAGCTAGTTGTGTTGCTGCAGAGGTTACCTCTTGTACACTTGCTGTTTGTTCTTCAGTAGTAGCTGATACCTCCTCTAAGCCAGCCGAACTTTCCTGCGTTATTGCAGATATATTATTCACCGACTCAATAATTTGATTGCTATCAGAATTTATTTTAACTGCAATGGTCTCAACCTCTTTTATATATGACACAAGGGTATTAACTTCATTAAAGATATTATTAAATTGTTTTCCGGACTGGTTAACTATTTGAGTTCCGCTTGTTACTTCTTTAGTGCTTTCCTGCATAGCCATTACTGCTGCATCTGTTTCTTTGTGGATTCTTTCTACTATAGTTGCTATTTCTCCAGCTGCATCATTTGACTGCTCCGCTAGCTTTCTAACTTCTTCAGCAACTACTGCGAATCCTCTACCGTGATCCCCTGCCCTTGCAGCTTCAATGGCTGCGTTTAAGGCAAGCAAATTGGTTTGTTCAGCAATCGTAGTTATAATTTCAACAAAATTGCTGATTTGTTTGGAATGCTCTTTTAAATCTGTTACAGAAACTGCAGAAGTATTTACGCGAACACTTATTGCCTCCATTTGTAAAACCATTTCTCCCATAATCTCCTTTCCACTATGGGCTTCCTTGATAACTGTTTCTGCACCCAGAGCCATCTGTTCTGATTTATCATTAACTAAACTAATACTGTCAGCTGTTGTGTTAATGAAATCTACTGCTGCTGTAACTAGGCTTTGTTGTTCTTGAGAACCTTGAGCTAGTTCTGATACTGTCGCAGCAACCTGGGATGAAGACTGACTGGTCTCCTCAGCATTACTGGCCAATTGAGAACTATTAGTTCCAACCTCTTCTGCTATTTCTAATATACCCTTAATCAGAGTTCGAAGATTATCTTGCATATTTTTAAAAGCTGCAGTAAACTTTGCGATTTCTCCTTTGCCCTTTTGCTCAGAGAACTCTGCTGTAAGATCTCCATTAGCAATTTGATTACTTAAAGCTATCATGTTTTTTAGAGGCTTAGAGATAGAGGAATATAAAACTAGTGATATTATAAGTACTAATATAACAACTATTCCAAGACCTAAAAGAGAATAAGTATTGCTTTCATTAATTATATCAATTATTGCTAAATTGCTAAGTGTGTAGTCTGATTGTGCTTGCAAATTAAGATTATTAATGGTTGATTCTAAATCTCTCATTATTGTTCTAGCTGAGTCAATTGCATAAACCATTACTAATTCATTTTCTTCATGGTATGCTGGCAGAAGGTTGTTTTCAAAAAGGTCAGACATATTTTTAAAAATGTCTTCAATTATATCAAGCTTACCCCACTGGTCCTCATCTATCCTACCTTTTATAGAGTTGATTGTAGAATTAAACTTCATTTCTGATGATCTAAAGCTTGTTTCAGCTTCTAAATTATTAAATACATATAGTTCTGTAAAGCAATTATATGCCTCTTTGTTGGCAATAGCTAACTCATTTATCTGTCTGCTTAATACTGTTTTTTGATTAAGATCCCCTAAATTTCTATCAATGACCTGCAATTGGCTGTAATTAAAAGCAGATGCAGCGATAAAAACCATTATAATAAATAGAAAGGATATGATCAATTTACCTTTAATAGACATTTGATTTTTAGATTTATTGTTTTGTTTTTTTCTAGTTTCCTTTTCCAATTTCGTGCCCCTTTCTGACAGCGTTTGTTTGTAAAACAATTGTACAGTATCCCATTTCGCCAAATTTTGCTAAAATCCTGCATGTTTTTAACAGTTCTTACCAAATATCTCAGAAGACAATTTGATTTAAATAGTGTGTGATATATACGACATACAACAATTTGTGAGATTATTGCCTGCCATAAAAACTAGTGTTATAATCTTAAGTGAAAATAATAATAGTTACTAATTAGGAAGAAAATATTGTAAAAAATATTACTAATTAGCTACTAAATATCAAAAGTGGTGTAAAATAATCATCAAGACTAGAAAATGGCGGTGCATATACATGGCAAAAGATAGACTAATCGTAAAAGGCGCAAGGGTGCATAACTTAAAAAACATAGATGTAGAGATACCAAGGGATAAATTTGTAGTTATTACTGGACTTAGTGGTTCCGGTAAGTCTTCTTTGGCTTTTGATACCATCTATGCAGAAGGACAAAGACGATATGTGGAGTCTCTTTCTGCTTATGCTAGGCAGTTTTTGGGGCAGATGGATAAACCAGATGTTGACTATATAGAAGGCTTATCTCCAGCTATTTCTATAGATCAGAAAACTACAAGCAGGAATCCTCGGAGTACTGTGGGAACTGTTACTGAAATATATGACTACTTAAGGCTGTTATTTGCCAGAGTAGGAAAGGTCCACTGTCCCAAATGTGGAAAACCAATAACACAGCAGACAGTTAGTCAGATGGTAGATCAGCTAATGGTTTTACCGCAGAAGACCAAGATACAGGTTTTGGCTCCTTTGGTAAGAGGTCGCAAGGGCGAGCATCAGAAATTGCTAGAGGAAGTTAGGAAAAATGGTTTTGCAAGGGTAAGGGTAAATGGTGAAATTCTAAACCTAGCTGATGATGAAATTAATTTAGAAAAAAATAAAAAACATTCTATTGAAGTAGTAGTTGATAGGATTGCTATAAAAGATGGAGTAGAATCTCGATTAGCAGAATCCATAGAAACCTCTTTGAAGCTTGCTGAAGGAATAGTAAAAGTTGATGTTATAGATGGCGAAGAACTTACATTTAGTGAACAATTTGCTTGTATGGATTGTGGTATAAGTCTTGAAGAAGTCAACCCAAGGACATTTTCATTTAATAGTCCGTTTGGTGCTTGTCAAAGCTGTAGCGGACTTGGTTTTAAAAATGAGGTTGACCCAGATATGATAATACCAGATATGAGCAAATCCATTGCTAAGGGTGCTATAGTACCCTGGAGTAAATCTACTAGCAACTATTATCCTCAGATGCTCGAAAGTCTAGCAGAACATTTTGGCTTTTCAATTCATACACCCTTTAATGAATTATCACAGGAACAAATGGATGTTGTTTTATATGGAAACAAGGGTATAAAGATAATGTTTAAATATAGAAATCGCTTTGGTACACACAAGACCTATTATTCTAGTTTTGAAGGTGTTGTTCCTAACCTGGAAAGACGATACAAGGAGTCACAATCTGATTGGGTAAGGACAGAAATAGAAGAATATATGAGTACAAGCTTTTGTCCAACTTGTAAAGGTGCAAGGTTGAGAAAAGAAGCGTTATCAGTTTTAATTGGGGATAAAAATATCTATGAGTTTACCCAATTATCAATTTCTGACGCATTAGAGTTTTTAAAAAGAATAGATTTTACCCATAGAGAAAGAATTATTGCCCACCAAGTTATTAAAGAGATCCAGGAAAGACTTTCCTTTATGGTTAATGTCGGACTGGATTACCTAACTCTTAATAGGGCAGCAGGAAGTCTGTCAGGTGGAGAAGCCCAAAGAATTAGACTTGCAACACAAATAGGTTCAAGTCTTGTGGGAGTTTTATATATTCTTGATGAACCGAGTATAGGACTTCACCAAAAGGATAATGAAAGACTCTTAAAAACCCTTAAACATTTAAGGGATTTAGGGAATACTTTAATAGTTGTAGAACATGATGAAGAAACCATTCGTACAGCTGACTATATCTTAGATATAGGTCCTGGAGCAGGTGCCCATGGAGGAAGGGTGGTTGCAGCGGGTACAATTGATGATATTATGAAATCTCCTGAATCTATTACTGGCCAGTACTTAAATGGTATAAAAAAAATTGAGATACCTCTTGCTAGGAGAACAGGAAATGGGAAACGCATTAAAATCAAAGGTGCTGAAGAGAATAATCTTAAGAAAATAGATGTGGAAGTTCCACTAGGTATCTTTACCTGTGTAACAGGAGTTTCTGGTAGCGGAAAGAGTACTTTAATCAATGAGATATTATATAAAAAGCTAGTAGGTGATCTCCATCACACAAAAAATAGACCAGGGAAGTTTAAAGAAATAACAGGTATAGAACATCTTGACAAGGTGATTGATATTGATCAATCACCAATAGGAAGGACACCACGCTCAAACCCTGCAACTTATACAGGAGTTTTTGATGGTATTAGGGATATATATTCTCAAACCTCAGACTCCCGAGCAAGGGGATACAAGCCAGGTCGTTTTAGTTTCAACGTAAAGGGTGGTAGGTGTGAAGCTTGTAAGGGTGATGGAATAATTAAGATTGAAATGCATTTTCTTCCAGACGTTTATGTGCCTTGCGAAGTTTGTAAGGGGAAAAGATATAACAGGGAGACTCTTGAAATAAAGTTTAAGGGGAAAACTATCTCAGATGTTTTGGCAATGACAGTAGATGAAGCAGCAGAGTTTTTTGTTAATCTACCTAAGATATATAGGAAGCTAAAGACAATGCTCGATGTGGGATTAGGATATATTAGACTGGGGCAGCCTGCAACAACTCTCTCAGGGGGTGAAGCTCAAAGGATAAAACTAGCAACAGAATTAAGCAGGCGAAGTAATGGTAAAACAATGTATATCTTGGATGAGCCTACTACAGGTCTTCACATTGCGGATATTGCCAAGCTTCTAAATGTTCTTCAAAAACTTACAGACAATGGTGATACAGTACTTGTTATTGAGCACAACCTTGATGTTATAAAGACGGCTGATTATATCATAGACCTTGGACCTGATGGGGGAGATAAAGGTGGTTTGGTTATTGCCACAGGAACCCCGGAGGAAGTTGCTCAGGTTAAGACCTCCTATACAGGTCAGTATCTGACAAAGGTTTTGGAGGTGTATGATGACGGTATCAGAGGACAAGCTAAAGCGGTTACCGGATAAACCCGGAGTTTATCTAATGCTTTCTGAAGAAGGAACTATAATTTATGTAGGTAAGGCTTCTTCATTGAGGAGCCGTGTGCGAAGCTACTTTAGGGATAGTAGTGCTTCGGCAAAGGTTACAGCTTTAGTACGCCATATTAAAGATATAGACTATATTGTTACTGATACAGAAGTGGAAGCTTTAATACTAGAGTGTAATTTAATAAAAAAGCACAGGCCTAAGTATAATGTGGTTTTAAAGGATGATAAAACTTATCCTTATATAAAGGTTACTTTGGGTGAAACATATCCGAGGATAATAATCACACGCAGGGTAAAGAAAGATGGGGCAAAGTATTACGGTCCATACACTAGTGCTGGGTCAATGCATGAAACTATTAAGCTTCTCCGAAAGCTTTTTCCCATACGTACCTGTAAAAATTTTGAAAAGCAGCAAAGGGCTTGTTTGAATCAGCATATAAAAAGATGTTTAGCTCCTTGTGTGGGAAATGTTTCAGAAAAGGACTATCAGGAAATGATAAATGAGATAATACTTTTTCTTGAAGGGAAACAGGAAAGGGTTATCAAAAACCTTCATTATAAAATGAAAAAAGCTGCAGAAAACCTTGAATATGAAAAGGCAGCTGAGTTAAGAGATCAAATCAAGGCAGTAGAAAAAGTCCTTGAGAAACAGAAGATTGATAATTCCGTTGAAGAGGATCAGGATGTTATAGCCTTTGCTAGGGGAAATAATGAAGTGTGTATTCAGGTGTTTTTTATACGTAACGGTAAGGTTGTGGGTAGAGAACATTTTTTCCTAGACGGTACAGATAGTCTGAGTAGAAGCGAAGTAATGACGGTTTTTATAAAGCAGTATTACAGCAGGGTTGTTGACATACCAAAGAAAATACTTCTTCAGGAGCATGTTGAGGATAAGGATGTAATAGAACAATGGCTTAAAGAAAAAGGCAATGCTAGAGTTGTAATTCAAATGCCACAAATAGGAGATAAGCTTAAGCTTATTGAATTGGTAGCAAGAAATGCCCTCCTGCTTCTAGAAGAGGCTCAGTTATCAAGGCAAAAAAAGAAAATGGCTGATGAAGGAGCTCTCGTGCAGTTAATGGAGTACCTTAGCCTGTCGTCCTTACCAATTAGAATAGAGTGCTATGATATATCAAATACTCAGGGTACAAATACAGTAGGGTCAATGGTGGTTTTTGAAAGAGGTAAGCCTCTGTCAAATGAGTACAGGAGATTTAAAATTAATACTGTTGAGGGCCCTAATGATTATGCATCGCTTCAGGAAATGCTTTATCGTAGATTTAAAAGAGGTGCAGATTCTGCTGGATTACCTGATCTAGTAATAATTGATGGTGGCAAAGGGCAATTGAGTGCTGCTAGAGATGTAATGAAGCTCCTAGGATTTTCTAAGATACCAACTTTTGGTGTTGCAAAAAAGGAAGAACTTCTTTTTACAGAGATAAGCCAAGAGCCAATCAGGCTTCCTGAGAATTCCGAAGCACTTTATTTGGTGCAGAGAATTAGAGATGAAGCCCATCGCTTTGCTATTACCTATCACAGGCAGTTGAGAAGTAAGGAAGGTTTTCGTTCACAGTTGGATGAGATTCCTGGAATAGGTCCTAAAAGAAAAAAGGCCCTCTTAAATAAATTTGGCACCATGGAAAATATAAGGGCAGCAAGTCTAGAAGAATTAGAGCAGGTAGAAGGAATGAATAAAAAATCTGCCCTGCAGGTATATGATTATCTATGCAGGTGAAAGCAGAAGGCAGAATACAGGCACTCATGAAAATGTTATAATTCGCTCACCTGGAATTAAATTTTAGCAATTCTAGGATTTATTCTCAGCAAAAAAGCCTATGTTTTGCAAACTCGCTTCGCTCAAACAAGCAAATCATTACACCTTTTTTGCCTTCATAAACCAACAATTGCAAAAAAATTTAATAATGGTTCGCTCCATATGACATTCTCCTATAAATTGGGGACATTCCTCAACTCTATGGCTAGACAACATAATTGGGGACATTCCTGTCCGCAGGTGTGTCCCCATACCTTAACTGGTGTGTCCCCTTTCCTTAGAACTTGTTATGGCTTAGGCGGATTAACATACTGTTATTCTTGGCGGGTGCAAAGCTTACAAAGGGTGCTTGAGTCTTAAAGATGAAGTCATTATCAAAGTCCATGTATAAGAAATCATCATCACTAACAAGCTTAAGACTTTGGGATTTAAAAGAAAAATAAGTCTGGGGTGTAGCAATAGTAATTGCCAGAGGTTTTTCAAAGGTATAAGTTAGTTTATTTTCTTTATATGAGATATTTAATTCCTTTAGGGACTGTTCTAAAAGATTTTTATAGTACACTTAGAGAACCTCCTTCTTGTATTTTAAATTATTTTACCACATAATTCCTCTTTTATTCAAGAAGCAAGAAGCGTCCTCTTCTGGTACTGTCAGAAAAATTATCCAACATACCCTGAAGGAAAGTAACTATGATACATAGAAGATAAACCATGTATGTTCACTCACGTTATATCTCAATGTTTTTTAAGGAGGTTGAAGTCCATCATGGATATTAAATTAATAGCAATTGATTTAGATGGCACCCTATTAAATAATGACTTGGTGATATCACCAAGAGCAGTAAGGGCAATAAAAGAGGCGGAAAACAGGGGAGTGAAAGTAACCCTTTGTACTGGGAGAATGTATGCATCTGCATATCCATATGCCCAGGAGCTAGGAATAAATATACCGTTAATTACCTATAATGGAGCTCTAGTAAAAAACTCCGCTGATGATGAGATATTATACAAAAGAAATTTACCCTTAGAAGACGCAAAGCGTGTGATAGAGATTTGTAGAGAATGTGATTGCCAGCTAAATGTATATTTTGAGGATAAATTATATGTTGAAAGAAACGATTATTGGGCACAGAAATATGCAGACAGAGTAAACGTTCCATTATATAAGGTTAATGATTTGCTGAAATTTTTAAAGACATCTCCTATTAAGTTGTTAGCTATGGGCGAAGAAGATATTTTACATATGATTAGAGAAAAACTTTCCGATAGGATGGTGTATATTACCCGTTCCCAACCACATTTCTTGGAGATTTTAAATGTAGAGGCTACTAAAGGAAAAGGAATAGAGGCAGTAGTTAAAAAACTTGCAATTGATAGAAAAAATGTTATGGCAATCGGTGACAATGACAATGACATTGAAATGTTTAAATATGCAGGTTTTTCCGTGGCAATGGCTAATGCAGATGATAATGTAAAAGTCCATGCTGATTATGTTACCAACAATAATAATGATGATGGAGTAGCTGAGGCAATAGAAAAGTTAATTCTCGCCTGACTTGTGTTCTGCACAAGTCTCAATTTGAAAAAATCTTGCGCTATTAATAAAGAGGTGCTTAAATATGAAGCTTGAAGCAGACTTGCACGTACATTCTGTAGCTAGTGGCCATGCATATAGTACCATAGCAGAAAATGTTCAGGCCGCTGCTAAAAAAGGTTTAAAGTTAATTGCAATAACTGATCATGGTCCTGACATGCCAGGAGGGCCTAATTTGTATCATTTCGGAAACCTAAGGGCAGTACCTAAACATTATCAAGGTGTTGAAATATTAAAAGGTGTAGAAGCTAATATTATAGATAAAGAAGGGAATGTTGATGTTCCCGAAGTGTATCTTAAGATGCTAGATATTATACTAGCTGGGTTTCATACCTATTGTTCACCAACGGGTACTGTTGCTCAAAATACAAAGACAATGATAAAAGTAATGAGTAATCCTCTGGTGGACGTGATTGTTCACCCTGGAAATCCTGAGTTTAAGGTTGACCCAACAGAAATAATATTAGCGGCTAAAGAAAATGGAATACTTCTAGAAATTAATAATAGTTCGCTTGGCTTATCCCGTGCGGGAAGCTACTGTAACTGTATGGCAATTGCTGAAAAAGCTGCTGAGCATAAAATACAGGTTGCAGTAGGAAGCGATGCACATTGGGCAGACCGTGTAGGAGATTTCATTTCAGCCATAGAGCTTCTGAAAAAGGTGGGAATTGGGGAGGAACAGATTATCAATAGATCAGGCGATAAAATACACTCATATCTACAAGGAAGAAGGCAGAGGCATTCTTAAAAGGGCGCGCGCAATCTTGCATTAATGTTTCCTGCCTCATGTTTCATGATGAAGGGAGACTAAAATTTTGGAATTCATTGGTGATTACCATACCCATTCTAATTATAGTGATGGTAGGGCTAGCATTGAAGAGATGATAGTTGCAGGACAAAACATGGGACTGCAAGAAATTGCAATAACTGACCATGGACCAAAAAACATAGCAGGTGGTCTAAGGAGTCCTGAGAAACTACTGGAAGTAGCTCGAAAAGTAAGCGATATAAATCAGACACTAAAAGACTTTAAAGTTCTAAGTGGAGTAGAAGCAAATGTAATTGGTCCAAAGGGTGAAATAGATGTTCCAGTCCAAATCTATCAACAGTTAGATATTCTAATTATAGGGCTTCACCCTTATGTTTTTGCCAGCACCTTAGCAGGCTACTGGAACCTTATTGTAAAAAATCAAGCAAGCAAGTATTTAAAGATAGCTCATAGACAGGTTATGGATTATAATACTAAAGCGCTGATTGAGGTTTGCGCTAAGCATAAACCTTTTGCCATTAGTCATCCAGGCCTAGGATTGCCGATTAATATTCAAAAGGTAGCAAAGGCCTGTGCAAAATATGGTGTTCTATATGAAATAAACTGCGGTCATTTACATCAAACTCCTGAGGAACTCAAGGTTGCAGCCAAAGAAGGCCCTATATTTGTAATTAATAGTGATGCTCATTATACTGAAACTGTGGGCAATCTAGAACCTGGTTTTAAGCTGGCAATGGAAGCCGGTATTAGTGCTAGGCAAATTAAAAATCTTTTGAATTAGGTGAGTTGAAATGAATTTAAGTAAACTACAACTGATAATTGTTACTGGACTATCTGGTGCTGGGAAAACTCAAGCCATTCGTTGTTTGGAAGATCTCAGTTTTTTTTGTATTGATAATTTGCCTCCATCTTTAGTCCCAACGCTTTTAGAGGAAATAGAAAAGGCGGACAACATAGATAAAGTGGCCTTGGTTATGGATATTAGGGGCGGGAAATTCTTTGATGGTTTAAATAAAGCATTGACCTGCTTGGAC
This sequence comes from Desulfitibacter sp. BRH_c19, assembly GCA_001515945.1. Classification (NCBI taxonomy): domain Bacteria; kingdom Bacillati; phylum Bacillota; class Clostridia; order Neomoorellales; family Desulfitibacteraceae; genus Desulfitibacter; species Desulfitibacter sp. BRH_c19. Next base: position 184,831 of record LOER01000033.1, on the reverse strand, counting down.
CAAAAAGGATTGAAATATAGAACTCTTTTTCTTGATGCTTCAGATGAAGTATTGATAAGAAGATTCAAAGAAACTAGGAGAAGCCATCCATTATCACCGGTAGATTTAATGGAAGGGATTATTAAAGAGAGGAAAATTCTTGCCCAGCTTAAGGATAGGGCTGAGGTTATTTTAGATACTTCGGACATGTCCACAAGCCAGTTAAAAGGACAGATAACAAACATATTTAGTGCTGAAAAGGATGAGCTACCAGTAACAGTAATATCCTTTGGTTTTAAATATGGGATACCAATGGATGCTGACCTAGTGGTGGATGTTAGATTTATTCCAAATCCATATTATGATATGGGATTACGGCCCTTATCAGGACATGATGAAGAAGTAAAGGAATATGTTTTGAAAAATGATGTTAGCCAGGAATTTCTCAAAAAATACTGTGATCTGCTTCATTACCTGATACCTCACTACAAAAAGGAAGGGAAAAGCCAGCTTGTTATAGCAATTGGTTGTACAGGAGGTCGACATCGCTCAGTTGCAATTGCAAATCATCTAGAGATGCGTATAAATGAATTTGATTGTAAAGTCATAACTAAACATAGAGATATTGATAGGGGTATAGGAGGTATTTAATGAACTGGATCAATAAAAACTTTAAATGGCTATATCCCGGGTTAAAGGTTAAGAGATGGCTACTGCTTGCATTGTTAGGGGTGATAATTGCTTCTTGGGGTTTAGCGTTAATCCTTGAGGCTAGATGGTGGACTTTTTTATTCTTTATAGGAACTCTTATTGAAGAACAATATATTACCTATAGTGCTGTAAATATAGCGGGTGTATTCTTTATTATTACCGGATTAGCAGTAATTGCTTTTTCTCTTAAGAAAGGTGCCATATCAATATTAAACGTAATTATTCCATATAATGAGTCTAGACTAGTAGAAATTATCTATCAAAAGAGACAATTGAAAAGGGGACCTAAAGTCGTTGTTATAGGTGGTGGAACGGGCTTGGCAGTCCTTCTTAGAGGATTAAAGCATTACACAAGTAACATTACAGCCCTTGTTACAGTGACAGATGATGGAGGTTGTTCAGGAAAACTTAGAGGGGAGTTTGGGGTTATACCCCCTGGAGATTTAAGGAATAACCTTATGGCCTTGGCTGATGGAGAAAGTCTTCTTGAGGATTTGTTAGACTATCGCTTTCCAAAAGGGACAGAGCTAGCAGATCGAAATCTTGGCAATCTACTCCTTGTTGCGATGACAAATATTACTGGGGATATGAATAAGTCAATTAAAGAACTAAGCAAAGTGCTAGCAGTAAGAGGAACGGTATTACCAGCTACTTTAAGTAATGTTATTTTAAAGGCAGAGATGAATGATGGTACGGAAGTTTATGGGGAAACAGAGATTGTAAAGCATCCAGGTAGGATTAAACGTATGAATCTTGTTCCAGGGGATTGTGAACCTGTAGAAGATGCTCTTAAGGCAATAAAAGAGGCGGATGCTATTGTTATAGGTCCAGGCAGTCTATATACTAGTATAATTCCTAATTTGTTAATAAAAAAAATATCGCATGCCATTAATAGAAGTAGCTCTCAGGTATATTATGTTTGTAACGTCATGACTCAGCCAGGGGAAACAGATTTCTATACAGTTGCTGATCATATCAAAGCTATAAAAGATAATGCTTCCCAAGTGCAAATTGATAGGGTAATAGTTAATACTGGACAAATACCAAGGAGTTATTCAGAGAAATATAGAGAAAAAGGTGCACATCCAGTAATTTTTGACGAAAAAGCAGTTAAACAATTGAGGACTAAAATACACAAGGCTGATTTTGTAAATCTTTCAGATGTGGTGAGGCATGATTCTGATAAACTTGCAAAAGTTTTGATGAAGGAAATCATCAAGGGTATACCAGCTACTGAAAGGTTGAAGATACTCGATCTCTTTTTTGGTGAAAGGTATAAAGACTTAGTGGGTTAACCTGATAACTACTGCTTAAAGGGGGAGATGGACAATGTCTTTCACACAAAAGGTTAAAAATGAAATGGCGCGAATAGATGATGGGGATAGATGCTGTCAGCTTGCTGAACTAAAAAGCTTGATTATGATGGCTGGCAATGTTCATATTGATGCGGATTATCACTTATCCCTAACTCTAGAAACTGAAAATCCAGCAATTGCTAGAAGAGCTTATAGGTTAGCTAAAAATCTTTTTAACCTCCAAAAGGAAGTATCTGTTAGAAGACGGGCTAGATTAAAAAAGAGTAATCTTTATGTTATAAGGTTGTTGCCTCAAATAGGTACCAAGAAAGCCTTTGAAGCCCTTGGAATCGTTTTCACTCCAAAGGGTTACGATATTAAATGGGATTCTGATATTTTTAAAAACAGATGCTGCCATAGATCATATTTAAGAGGGGTATTTTTAGGAAGTGGTTCGGTAAGTGATCCTGAGCAAAAGACATATCACTTAGAAATTGTTGTTAAAGATACAACTCACTATAAAATAATATGTGAATTAATGAGAAATTTCGGGCTTAATCCAAAAACCCTTATGAAAAGAAATAAACATATGATATATTTAAAGGAAAGTGAACAGATAGTAGATTTCTTAAATATTATCGGGGCACATGCTGCTCTTTTATCCTTTGAAGGAATTCGTGTTAAAAAAGAGGTTAGGAACAGGGTTAACAGAATTGTAAACTGTGAAACAGCTAACCTAACGAAAACTGTGGACGCAGCCATTAAACAAGTAGAAACTATTAAATTCTTAGAAAGAAACATTGGTCTTCATAAACTTCCTTCTGGACTTGAAAAGATTGCTAACCTGCGGTTGGGTAATCCAGATTTAAGCTTAAAGGAGCTAGGAGAATTAATGACACCAGTTGTAAGTAAGTCAGGTGTTAATCATAGAATGCGTAGATTACAAAAGATAGCAGATAGAATTGGGAAGAATCAATAGGAATACGGAAGTCAGAATTCAGAATTCAGAAGCCAGAAAACAGGTGGTTATTTCTATAGCTCTGCTATAGATTATTTTTTGTGTGGTTTTCTTTAGAATTTAACTAAGTGGGGATGAAAATGCAGGAATATAAATTCATAATGAGACTTGCTTTGCCAGCTATATTTGAAATGATATTACATATGATGGTGGGCCTTGTTGATATTGCAATGGTAGGAAGATTAGGTGCTGACTCCTTAACAGCTGTAAGTTTAGGAGGCAATTTTATTTATACTACTATTTTTTTATTTGCGGCAGTTGGAATAGGTGCGGGAGCAATTGTTGCAAGGGCAATAGGAGCTCAAAATATGGAGGAAGCGAGCAGAATAACTGGACAAGCGCTTACCTTAGCAGCGCTCATAGGAGTTCTTGTGGGAGGTCTTACATGGTATTTTGCTCCTGCCATTTTTAATATATTTGCTCCTAATATTGTGGTTAAGGAACTTGGTATAGAGTATCTGCGTATTTTATCATTGTCCAGTATTTTTTTATTAGTATTACTTGTGGGAGAATCAGCTTGTCGTAGTGCTGGTTTCACTAAAATCCCATTAAAAGTAGCAATGGTGGGTAATACAGTAAATATAGTTTTAAATTATGTACTAATTTTTGGAAAATTAGGTTTTCCTACTTTAGGTGTAAAAGGAGCAGCAATAGGTACATTTGTGAGTTTTACCACTTCTTGTTGCATTATTCTCTTTGTGCTTGCTAGTGGGAAAATACCCATTAAAATTACAAAAGGTCACCTTTTGAAAATACGAAAAATAGATTTTAAAAGGATTGTAAGACTGACAGTACCTGCTGGGGGAGAAGAACTAGTACGAGCAGGTAGTCAAATAGCTGGTGTATATTTAATCATTGGCTTAGGTTCAGTACCATATGCTGCACATCAAGTGGCACTTGCTATTGAATCCATGTCCTTTATGCCTGGATACGGTTTTGCTATTGCTGGTGCTACCTTGGTCGGACAAAACCTTGGTTCCCTGAACCCTGATAAAGCACAAAGATTGGCTTTTAAGACAATGTATCTTGCTATGGCCACAATGACCACAGCTGCATTTATATTTTTCTTTCTTAGTGAACCCGTTGTCCGTATTTTTACTACTGATGAAAATATTATTCCCATTGCAGCCTCTGTAGTGCAAATTGCTGCTTTTGCTCAGACTGCCGTAGCAACTGAAATGACCATGGCGGGAGCCCTTAGAGGGGCAGGAGATACTAGATTTCCATTATATCTTTCTTTATTAGGTAATTGGTTTATCCGCTTACCACTTTTCTATGTAGCCTTGCGTATTTTTAATATGGGATTGGAGGCTGTTTGGTGGATTACTGCATTTCAATGGCTATTAATAGCCACCATTGCTCTGTGGAGATTTAACCAGGCAAAATGGAAAAAAATAGAGGTTTAAGCTATTTTATGCAGGAAAAATTGAATAAATGTAGAATTATAGCATTATAGTAACTAAACATAAATGAGGTTTAACTATGTCTAGATATACAGAAAGAGCTAGCTGCTATGTCAAACAAGAACTTAATTTGTCAGAAGAAAAAAGAGAAGTCTTAGCCTATGGAATGGAGACTTTTATCGCGATTTTTTTAGGGTTTTTAGGGATAGTAGTGTTTGGTTATCTATTTGGATTGTTGGGGGCTGCATTAATTATTTCTTTGACTGCATTGGTAACCAGAGTTTTTACAGGGGGAGCTCACTGCAGTTCAATGGGACGGTGTACTGTTGTAACTATAATTGTCTTCACGTTTCTTGCATATTTAACTTCTAATATATTAACACTCTCATTTGGTTTAATTAGTGTCTGTTTTATAGTAGCGGTGATTTTTATCGCAGTATATGCACCTGTACAAGTAAAGGAAAAGCCTATATCAGAGCCCCACAGAAGGAAATTGAAAAAGGGTGCTCTGGGGTTTAGTGCAGTCATTGGAGCAGTTGTCATTTTATCATATTTTGTTTTTGATATGCGAACTATTTTATATATCACTACTGGGTTTTTATGGCAAAGTTTTACCATTACTCCATTAGGCATCAAAGTCATCGCATATATTGATGATTTATTAAAACTGATACTGAAAGGGGGGGAGATACATGAAAAAACTTAGACTTTTAGTTTTAACAACTGCTACATACTTGTTGACAATACTTGCTTTAGTTAGTGCCGCAGGAGCTTGCTTTGCTTGGGCATATCAACCTGAACTTCCAAAAAGCTTAAGAAGATAGTATATAAAGAGGTGGGAGACCACCTCTTTATAGTGAGGAGATATATTTTAGATGAAATATGAAGAACAAAGACAAAAGGAAATTAACAAATATATATTTACCTTTCAAATAGCATTTCATTTTTTGCTGATGATTTTATTGATAACTTTAGCTGACTATTATAATATTACCTCAGTAGATAGCTTTATGTCATTTTTAATAATATTACTTTTTGGTATCTTTGCCATTACAATGTTGGGAAAGTTAAATTACAAAAAAGATGGAAATGGTTTAACTTATGAAGTTCTTGTTTTATTAATTTACCTTTTTTTAATAGGTTATCTTATTTATAGTGTTGATTTTATTGGAGCTCGTATATTATTATTTGTACCAGTAATTATAATTACAATAAAATATGGAAAAAGAATAAGTATAATGATTGCAGGACTGATTGCAGGCATTATGTTTATTAATGATATATTCTATTATTATTTTTATGAAATTATTAGCTTAGAAACCAGTTTGATTATAGGTGGATTATTAATACTTATATCCTGGTTAATAGGCAACCTCATGGAAATTGAAAAAACCGCTCGGGAAAGAATTACTGAACTAGCTGAAAAGGATGGATTAACGGATTTAATAAACCACAGAACGTTTCATGATATCCTTGAGAAATGCGTTTTTATAAGTAATGAGCAAAGTCCGGTATCTTTAGTTATGATGGATTTAGATCATTTTAAAATATATAATGACTCCTATGGTCACCAAAAGGGAGATGAAGTGTTAAGAGAAGTTGCGGATATACTTAAAAGAACAATAAATAGTGAAGGAATTGCTGCAAGATTTGGTGGGGATGAGTTTGCTTTAATCCTACCAGGTTATGATTTAATAAATGCAAAAAAGACAGCTGAAATGGTAAAGGAAGTTGTAGAAAAAGCAGAGTTTTATGGAGCAAAAAAAATACCCATTGGGAAAATTACTCTTTCGCAGGGCATAGCTGCATATCCTACTACCTCAAAGACAAAGGATGACTTGATTCAAGCAGCAGACGATGCCCTTTATAAAGCTAAATTTGTAAGCAAAGAAAAGATTAGTGTATACCAGTCCATATTTGATGTTGTAGATACTGATTTAGATGAAAATGAAAAGGGATTTGTTGATTCTGTAAAAGTACTGTTGCGAGTATTAAATGCAAAGGATCGTTATACCTTTGGACATTCAGAAAGAGTAATGGAGTCAGCTTTAAAAGTAGCTAAGGAAATGAAACTTTCTAATTTACAGATCCGAAACTTGAAATGGGCAGCCTTATTCCATGACATTGGCAAGATAGAAATCCCAAGAGAAGTATTAAATAAACAGGGGAAACTAACCAAAAAAGAATGGGAAATGATGATGATGCATCCAGGATGGGGAGCTGACATTATTTGTGCTAACCATTATTTTCATGAAGTAGCAAATATTATAAAATTTCATCATGAAAACTTTGATGGAACTGGATATCCATCTAAAATAAAAAATATTAATATTCCAATAGAAGCAAGGATTCTAAGGGTTGTTGACAGCTATGATGCCATGATAACTAAAAGATCTTACAAACCTGAGATGTCAACTCAGCAGGTTTTAGCAGAGTTAAATAACGGAGCAGGAACCTTGTACGATAAGTATATTGTAGATATTATGTGCAAAGTTATTAAAAGGGAACAAGCTTTATTAAAAGCCAGGTAATATTTAGCAGGAATACTGCAAAAATTGTCGAAATATATAGGTGACACAAACTAAGGAGGTTCCTTTAAATGTATAAATTGCCCATTATATCTGCAGTACTGCAAGGAATACCTGAATCAACTGCTCTAGTATTTTTATCTATGGTATTACTAAAGGCTAAATTTAATTGGAAAACGGTATTATTGCTGGGAATAATCCAAACTACGGGAGCATTATTTATTAGGCTGTTGCCATTTGCCTTTGGAGTACATACTGTACTATTAATGTTATTCTTATCTTTTATTATTTCCTATGCTATTAAATATGATATGATCAAGGTAATTCCTGCTGCTCTTGGTTCTGGTATATTTCTTATAGTCTATGAGTTTATAGCCTTTAAATTTTTAATGTATCAATTTAATATAAGCCTTGAAACAGTAATCGAAAGCCCCATATTAAGAATAGCTATTGCTACTCCACAGACTATTTTACTTTTTTTAACAGGATTCATAATTCTTTTCATGAGGAGACATAAAACAAAATAATGTTTTAGGAATGTGTGTTTAATGAATATTTCTATGTTTGAAAACGAGAGAAAAGAAAAAATAAACAGATACCTTGTTATATTTCAAATGGTATTTCATTTTGTCATTATTATATGGTACTTGCAGTTTGAAGCAGCTAGCTATGCCAGTATGGAATCATTTTATGCACTACTTATGATAAGCTTTCTAGGAATAATCACCCTGGCTTTCCTTGGAAAAATAAAACCATATAACACTAAAAAAGCGCTGATTTATGAAATACTGATATTAGCTGGTTATATATTTACAGTATTTTTATTGGCTTATTTAACTGATTCCTTTGTGACAAAAAGTTTATTTTTCATTCCCATGATTCTTGTTATCATTAAGTATGGTAAGCAGATAGGTCTTATTATTACCGGCATAACTATTATAGCTTTTTTAATTTTAGACCTTTTAGCAAATGCAAGTGATCTTAACTTCGAAGAAATGTTTATTTTTACAGTAATCTCCGTTCTTTTAATCTGGTTACTTGGTAGCCTCTTGGAAACAGAAGAGCAGATGAGGTCCAGCATAATAGAATTTGCCCAAAGGGACAAATATATCTTGGAGAATAATGACTGTGGTATTGTGTATATTGATAACAACGATATAGTAAGAATTTTCAATTCGTCAGCTGAAGAAATATTAAAATTAGATAAAAACCTAGTTTTAGAAAAAAGTATATCTAATATTAGTGGTATGTCAGAAACGTCATCTCTAGTTGAGATAGCTCAAAATACAGAAACAGAATTGCCTAGTGATGAGGGTGTTTTTATAAGCGACAACAATTATCTTTTGAGTTGTTCTAAAGTTGCAAGTGATGATGGAACTTATCTTGGAAAGGTTTTTATAATTAAAGACCTTACTCAGACCAATGTTCTATATAGCCTTGAACAAAAGGTGCATTTTATAACTAACTCAATAGAAATGCCTCTGCTCACGTTTAGTGAAAAAGGTGATTTGATATTTTTCAATAAAGAGGCCAGTAGCTTTTTTTACTTGGATCATAATACAGCGTTATTTAGAAGTTATCGTGAGCTTTTTTCTAATGAACTTAGCGATTATATAGAAAAAGTGCTCCAGTCACCGAGGAATTTTTTGAATCGAGAGCTGAAATTGAGAGGTGAAACTCAAAAACATAAAGAACTGTTAATATCTGTAGGGGTTATAAAAAACATTCAGGAAAGAGTAGAGGGTGTTTCTTTTTTAATAAATGATGTTACAGAATTAAAGAAGAGAGATAGGCAAATTATGCAAGCTGATAAACTAGCAGCTATAGGAGAAATGGCCGCCGGAATAGCCCATGAAATTAGGAATCCATTAACTATAATCAAGGGTATGGCACAATTAAAGCAAAGAAAAGTCGAAAATGATAGCTTAGCAGACACCTTCGCACTAATAATTGAAGAAGCTAATAGAGCTAATTCAATGTTGAACGAATTTTTAACCTTCGCAAGACCTTCAGAACCTGAGTTTACTGAAAAGCCTTTGCAGGAAGTTTTTGAAAAAATATATAGTTTGATTAAGCCGCACTGTCAGTTAAAAGATACTGAAGTGGCCCTTGTATACAAGCAAAATGATAATCCAATAGTGAACTGGGATAATAAACAACTGATGCAAGTTTTTCTGAATCTAGCATTGAATTCTTTAAAGGCAATGGAAGGTACATTATTTAAAAAGCTGGAGATTTCAATTACCATTAAGGGTGAGTCAGTTAATATCGACTTTAAGGATAACGGTGTAGGAATTGAAGATGAAATACTAAATGATATATTTAATCCTTTCTATACCACTAATCATGAAGGAACGGGACTGGGTCTTAGTATTTGTTATAGAATCATTGAAAATCATAAGGGTAAGATATCCATAGAAAGCAAAAAAGGTGTTGGAACTATATTTATAATTAAGCTACCTATAAAACCTAATCTAACTGCAGAAGACAGAATTCAGAATTCAAAAGACAGAAGAGAAGGCAAATCAGACTCTTAGCCTCATATTTTATATTAAGACAGGAAGTTTTTTGTGGATCTTTTTGAGATGGATTTCGTTCAGGTGGATTTAACTGAAAATTATTACAATAATAACCAAAATGATTTGTCATGTCCATCTAGAATTAAACAAAATGTGGCGAATAAATATAACCAAGGGGCAATGAGAAGGAAATATTGATACTTATATAGAATATATGGAGTAAGACATTGACATTGTTCTTTTAAAATGTCTTTTAAGGAGTGTGGGTTTTATGCAAATGGGCTTCGAACTTAACTTACAGCAAACCCAAAAATTAATAATGACTCCAGAACTGCGTCAGGCTATAGCTGTCCTACAGTTATCATCTCTCGAATTGGCTGAGTTTGTGCAGGAACAAATCATGGAAAATCCAGCTTTAGAAATAGAAGTTGCTGAGGAAAACTCTGAAGAGGTTGCTGCAACTGAAACTGCAAAGGATGAAAAGGAAAAGTTTGACGTTGACTGGCACGAATACTTTCAGGATCGCGACATTGGATATATAAAAGCACCTCGTGAAGAATATAAAGAGATTAATTATGATAATTTTTTAACTAAGGCTCCATCTTTAGAAGATTTCTTATTAACTCAACTAGAAATGTCTTGTTGTAGTACTAACGAGAAAAACATTGCTAGTTTTATTATTGGAAATATAGATAAAAATGGATATTTGTGCACTACATTGAAAGAAATTTGTGATATGTACTCTGTGAATCTCGATAAAGCAGAAGCTGCATTAAAATTGGTTCAGTCCTTCGACCCACCTGGTATAGCTGCAAGAGATCTAGCAGAATGTTTATTATTACAAATAAGTCATCAGGAGCTTGAGCTAAACTCTTTATTAACATCAATAATAAAATATCATTTAGAAGATATTGCGGCAGGCAAATTATTGAAGATATCTAAAAGCTTAGATATTACTCCCGAAGAAGTCCAGCAATTAGTTGATTATATAAAAACACTTGATCCAAAACCAGGCCGGTGGTTTGCAGATTCCGATCAGACAACATATATTGTGCCGGATGTAGCTGTGGAGAAGGTTGAAGGTGAATTTATTGTAATAGTTAATGATGTTTCCACCCCGAGATTGGGGATTAATCCTGTTTACAGAAGATTATTATCAGCAGATACTGTGGACATTAATGCTAAAAAGTTTATTGAAGGTAAATTAAATTCAGCAGCATGGATTATTAGGAGTATTGAACAAAGAAGACTAACATTATATAGGGTTGTGAACTGCATCGTAGATTTTCAGAAAGCTTTTCTTGATGACGGGGTAAAGTGTTTAAAACCTCTAAATTTAAAGCAAATTGCTGACCAGTTAGACATACATGAGTCAACTGTTAGTAGGGCAACCAACAATAAATATATCCAAACACCACAGGGAGTATTTCCACTAAAATTCTTTTTTGCAAGTGGTGTTGACAACTATGCTGGTAATGGCGTGTCTTCTGAAAGCATAAAAAAGATGCTGAAAGATTATGTCATAAATGAAAACTCCAATAAACCTTATACAGACCAGCAATTAACAAATATTTTAAAGGCTCAGGGCATAAATATATCAAGAAGAACAGTAGCAAAATACAGAAGTGAGCTGGGCATAGTATCAACAAGTAAGAGAAAGCGGTACTAATTCAAGAAGTAGGATATCAGCAAAAAGCTTCTGCCTCATGCATCCTGAACGTATACTGAATACTTACCGTTGACAATGTTTACCTTATAATTCAATAGTGCTATAATATTCAAGAGGCAACATCTTGCATTGCGTCTTTCGAGCAAGTTGGGGACATTCCTCGGGAACAGAGTATAGCTTCAATAGGGTGTGTTTCATTAAAAGGAGGAGGTAACAAACATGGCAAGAGAACTAAAACATATTAAAACCATACTAAAATCACAACTTCAGAAAACCCAAGAAACTGGAGGGTGTGGAAAATGCCAGGTTTCATGTCAGTCAGCTTGTAAGACTTCCTGTACTGTCGGAAATCAGATATGTGAAAAGAACTGATGAGCGAAATAAGCCCGGGGTAATCCTGGGTTTTTTGGTAAATTATAAGAAAAGAAGGGAATGATCAATGTGTCGTTGTCTAAAAGAGTAAAAAAAATTGAACCTTCACCAACATTGGGACTTGTAGCAGTTGCCAAAAATCTCAAAGCACAAGGACATGACGTTATAGGGTTTGGAGCAGGTGAACCTGATTTTAATACCCCTGATAATATTAAGGCTGCAGGTATCCAGGCTATAGGGGATAATTGTACACACTATACACCTAACCTCGGGATCAAGGAACTTAGAGATGCAATTTGTGAAAAATTAGAGAAAGAAAATAGCCTTATATATACTCCAGAGCAGGTAATTGTGTCTTCTGGAGCAAAGCATAGTGTATTCAATACAATCATGGCATTATGTGATGTGGGGGACGAAGTAATAATTCCAAGTCCCTATTGGGTAAGCTATCCTGAAATGGTTAAGATAGCAGACGGTGTTCCAGTTGTAATTGCAACTACCAGCGAAACTGGATATAAGATGACAGCCGAGCAACTCAAAGATGCTGTGACATCGAAAACAAAAGTACTATTTATCAACAGTCCAAATAATCCTACAGGTGCAGTTTATACAGAGAAAGAATTGAAAGAAATTGCACAAGTATGCGTGGAAAACAACATTTATGTTATTTCAGACGAAATTTATGAAAAATTAATTTATGACAATGAAAAACATGTGAGTATTGCATCTTTTAATGAAGACATTAAAAAACTTACAGTTACAATTAATGGAGTGTCTAAAGCATATGCAATGACTGGATGGAGAATTGGTTATGCTGTTGCTGAAAAGGAAATTATTAATGCAATGGATGCATTCCAAAGTCACGCCACTTCTGGCGCAGCATCCATATCTCAAAAGGCCAGTTATGAAGCAATAGCAGGTAATCAGGACGCAGTAGAAGATATGAGAAAAGAATTTGATAAACGACGGAAGTTTATGGTGGATGAGTTAAATAAGATACCAGGAATTACCTGCCAACTTCCCAAAGGAGCCTTCTATGCTTTCCCAGATATGACTGGTCTCTATGGAAAAACTATAGCTGGTGTAACAGTTAAAGATGATAATGGGTTTGCAAAACTCCTACTAGAAAAGGTTTATGTGGCAGTGGTACCTGGTTCACCCTTTGGGTCACCTGGGAACCTTCGACTTTCATACACAAACTCCATTGAGTATATGAAAAAGGGTATTGATAGAATTAATGATTTAGTTTCAGGAAGAATATAAGGCTGAAGACAGAATTCAGAAGACAGAATTCAGAAGAAAATCTAGTTTTTGATATTTCATTCTGACTCCTGACTCCTGGTTACTGTATTATATCTACAATGATACTTACAGAGTTCAGTTTTGAATTCTGTAATTTTTTTGTAGAAAATACTTTTGACAAGTATTTCATATAGGTATAAAATTATGTAAATAAATTAACAACTATGCATATATGCAATATTGTTATATTTCAAAGTAATTTTTTAACTATACAATTTTTAAGATTTGAAGGATTTTCCTGCAAATTTGTTGTATTTGTTCATAGACTAAGGCAAAATGAAGAATAATATACACTATATAATTTAAGGGGGTAACAAAAATAATGAGTATTAAAATTGGTATCAATGGCTTTGGAAGAATAGGTAGATTAGTACATAGAATTGCAGAAAAGGATCCAATGGTAGAGGTGGTTGCGGTTAATGATCTTACAAGTGCCGAGACCAATGCCCATTTACTAAAATATGATTCTGTACATGGAGTATGGGATGCAGATGTTGAGATAAAGGAAGATTCTTTTTTAGTAAATGGAAAGGTAGTAAAGGTCTATGCAGAAAAAGATCCAACTCAAATTCCATGGGGCGAATTGGGTGTCGATGTTGTAATTGAATCTACAGGTATTTTCACAGATGCAAATAAAGCAAAGGCACATTTAGATGCAGGAGCAAAAAAGGTATTAATTTCTGCTCCTGCCAAAAATGAAGATGCTACTATAGTTATGGGTGTAAACGAAGGTGTTTATGACCCTCAGAAACATAAAATAGTTTCTAATGCATCGTGTACAACAAACTGCCTTGCTCCAGTTGCTAAGGTTTTAGATGAAAAATTTGGTGTTAAATATGGTGTTATGACTACAGTACATGCCTATACCAATGACCAGAGAAACCTAGATCAAGCCCATAAGGATTTAAGAAGGGCTAGAGCCTGTGCTTTATCCATAATACCTACTACAACAGGCGCTGCCAAAGCTGTAGGGCTTGTTCTTCCACAATTAAAAGGAAAACTAAATGGTTTTTCAATGAGAGTACCAACTGCTAACGTTTCAGTAGTTGACCTTGTAGTAGAAGTAGAAAAGCAGACCAGTGTTGAAGAAGTAAATAAGGCCCTTGAGGAAGCTGCCAATGGACCGCTAAAAGGAATCTTAGGATTTAATATGCTTCCATTAGTATCGAAAGACTACAATGGAAGTCCAAGATCTTCTATAGTAGATGGTTTATCTACTATGGTAATGGAGTCTACTCAAGTTAAAGTCCTTGCATGGTATGATAATGAATGGGGTTATTCTTCTAGGGTAGTTGATCTAGCTAAATATATGATGAAGTAAAAAGACAAGGGAAAGACAAGGGGACGTTTCCCTTGTCAGGTTTTTAGGAGGTAAAATAATGAATAAGGCGACCATTAAGGATATTGATGTAAATGGAAAAACGGTACTTGTAAGAGTTGACTTTAATGTTCCGTTAGACTCACAAAGAAATGTTACAGATGCTACACGTATTAAAGCAGCTTTACCTACAATAAATTACCTTATAGATCAAGGATGTAAAGTAATTCTCATGTCCCACCTTGGAAGACCCAAGGGTGAATTTGATGCAAAATATAGCATGAAACCAGTTGTGGAGACACTTTCGCAGCTTTTAAAGAAAGATGTAAAAAGAGCAAATGACTGTATTTCAAATGAAACAAAAGAATTAGCTAAAGGATTACAGCCAGGAGAAGTCCTCTTGCTGGAAAACACACGCTTTTATCCAGGTGAAACAAAGAATGAAGAAGGTTTCGCTAAAGAGCTAGCTTCTTTGGCGGAAGTCTTTGTGAATGATGCCTTTGGAGCGGCTCATCGCGCCCATGCATCTACTGCAGGTGTTTCAGAGTATTTACCTGCTGTAGCAGGTTTTCTTCTTGAGAAGGAGTTAGCTGTACTAACAGAGGCTTTAGATAATCCAGCTAGGCCTTTTACCGCTATTATTGGTGGAGCTAAAGTGTCAGACAAAATTGCTGTCTTGGAGAACTTGGTAAAAAAGGTAGATAACCTGATTATTGGTGGTGGTATGGCTAACACCTTTTTGAGGGCTAGAGGATTAGACATGGGGGACTCCCTAGTCGAAGAAGATAAACTAGAATTAGCAAAGATCATTGAAAGAAATGCAAAAGCATTAGGGGTTAATTTATTTTTACCTGAAGACTTAATAGTTGCGCAGGAAATGAAAGAAGATGCAAAAACCCAGGTCATTAACACACAAGTACCAAAAGGGTTTAAAGCTTTAGATATAGGGCCAGCTTCAGCTGAAGCTTTTGCCAAGGTTGTAGAGAAATCTGCCTTGGTATTGTGGAACGGACCTATGGGGGTTTTTGAAATGGATATTTTTGCAAAAGGTACTGAAACAATCGCGAAAGCCATGGCAGAATGTAATGGTAAAACCATTGTAGGCGGTGGGGATTCTGTAGCCGCTGTAGAAAAGGTCGGAGTTACGGGTGAAATCTACCATATATCTACTGGTGGAGGAGCTTCTTTGGAATTCCTAGAAGGAAAGGATCTACCTGGAGTCGCGGCCCTTCAAGATGCATAATTGATTCAAGAAGCAAGAGTTAATTGGGGACATCCCTCGGCCCCCTTATCTTATTTAAGGAGTTGTGGTTGAATGAGAAAACCGGTTATAGCGGGTAACTGGAAGATGCATAAGACAACACAAGAAACCTATGAATTTGTAGAGAAGCTAGCATCCGAAGTGAAAGGAACAGATGCAGTTGATGTCATTATTTGCCCTTCTTTTACTTGTTTGGATGTGGCAGTTAGGGCATCGCAAGGTAGTCAGGTTAAAATAGCTGCTCAAAACATGCATTGGGAAAACAAGGGTGCCTTTACAGGAGAAATATCCCCAGGTATGTTGAAGGATCTAGGTGTTAGTTACTGTATAGTAGGACACTCTGAGAGAAGACAGTACTTCGCAGAAACTGATGAAACTGTTAATAAAAAACTTAAAGCTACCTTTGCTAATGGAATCATGCCTATTCTATGCGTAGGTGAAACCCTTGAAGAAAGAGAAAATGGCAATACTTTTAATATAATTGAGAGACAGATTAAGGTTGCTATGCAAGGTTTAAGTCAATTTCAAGTGGACAAACTAATCATTGCATATGAGCCTGTTTGGGCCATTGGTACAGGAAAAACAGCATCAGCTAACGATGCTCAGGAGGTTATAGCAAAGCTGAGAGAGTTTGTTGCAAATGATTTTGGTAATGAAAGCGCAGCTAAGGTAAGGATACAGTACGGAGGAAGCGTAAAGCCTGATAACATTAAAGGACTTATGGAGCAAAGGGATATTGATGGAGCTCTAGTTGGTGGTGCTAGCTTAGAAGTAGGCAGTTTCTTAAAGCTCATCAACTACTAAAATACAGAAGTCAGAAGTTTGAATACAGTCAGAATACAGAAGAGAACACAGAATTCAGAAGGAAACCATCTCCTAACCGAAATTCTGAGATCGAGGATAAAGGTGATGTTTATGGCAAAATATAAACCAATTGTATTAACAATTTTAGATGGATGGGGAATTTCGAGCAATGAACAGGGCAATGCTATTTTAAGCGCTAAGACCACTAATATGGATAGTTATCTTAATCAATATCCAAACACCATTCTTGAGACATCTGGGGAGATAGTTGGTCTACCTGCTGGACAAATGGGCAATAGTGAAGTGGGTCATCTAAACATTGGTGCAGGTAGAATTGTTTATCAGGATTTAACCAGAATAAGTAAATCAATTAAAGAAGGAGATTTTTTTGAAAATCCTGCATTACAAAAGGTCTATGCTAATTGTGTCAAAGGAACTGGGAAGTCTCTTCATTTAATGGGTCTATTATCTGACGGAGGAGTACATAGTCACATTGAACATGTTTTTGCACTTATAGACTTGGCAAAGAAAATGAATGTTGAAAGTCTATACATACATTGTTTTTTAGATGGAAGAGATGTTCTCCCAAAAAGTGCTCTAGAATATGTTAGAAGACTTGAGGATAAATTAAAGGAAGCTGGTATTGGTGAAATTGCCACTATCTCTGGTCGATATTATGCAATGGACAGAGATAAAAGATGGGAAAGGGTAGAAACTGCCTACAGAGCAATGGTTACTGCACAAGGGTATAAAGCTTCTACTGCAATGGAAGCTATAGCCAATTCTTATGAAGAAGAGAAGAATGATGAATTTGTTATGCCTACAGTTATTTTAAAAGATCAGGAACCAGTAGCAACAGTAAAGAAAGGTGATTCTTTAATTTTTTTCAACTTTAGAGCTGACAGAGCAAGAGAGATAACAAGGGCTTTTGTTGATATTGATTTTGATAGCTTTGAAAGACCAACAGGCTGGCTGGATTTAGATTACCTTTGTTTTACTGAATATGATAATACAATTGATGCGCCAGTAGCTTTTCCACCTGAAAAGCTTAGTAATACATTAGGGCAAGTTCTTGCAAAAAATAATTTAAAACAGCTTAGAATTGCAGAAACGGAAAAATATGCTCATGTTACATTCTTCTTTAATGGGGGTGAAGAATTAGCAAACCCAGGAGAAGAAAGAATAGTAATACCATCATCTAAGGTAGCCACTTACGATTTGAAACCTGAAATGAAAGCTTACGAGGTTACTGATGCTGTTGTTGAGCAGATAAATGATGACAAATACGATGTAATCATCATTAATTATGCAAATCCTGATATGATTGGCCATACCGGCAATTTTCATGCTGCAGTAAAAGCAATAGAAGTAGTTGATAAATGCCTTGGTAAAGTAGTTGATACAGTATTTGAAAAAAAGGGAGTAATGCTTATTACTTCTGATCATGGAAATGCTGAAGAGATGCTAGAAGCTAAGGGTAGTCCATGCACGTCTCATACAACAAGTCCAGTACCACTTATTGTTCTTGGGTTACCTGCAGATAAAGGGTTAAGCTGTAGGGGTAGCTTGAGAGATTTAGCTCCTACAATATTGGAACTATTAGAAATAGAAAAACCAAAAGAAATGACAGGACAAAGTTTATTAACTTAAAAAGCATACTGAAAGTGTTGTGTGCTTGCTCACCTTCAATTAAATTTTAGCAATAGTAAGATTTATTCAATCAAAACAACCTATGCTTTGCAAGATAAACTGTACATTAAAAGGAGGTTATTTTATGACAATTATTAGTGAAGTTTTTGCAAGAGAGATTTTAGATTCTAGAGGCAATCCTACTGTTGAGGTTGAAGTCTATTTAGAAGGCGGTGTTGTGGGTAGGGCCGCAGTTCCTTCTGGAGCTTCAACTGGGGCTTATGAAGCTGTGGAACTGCGAGACGGTGACTTAGATAGATATATGGGCAAAGGTGTATTAAAGGCAGTAGAAAATGTAAATGAAATAATAGCTCCTGAGGTAGTTGGTATGTATGCAATAGATCAAATCGGTATTGACAGGTTACTTCTTGAATTAGATGGAACAGATAACAAAGAAAAGCTTGGTGCAAATGCCATGCTAGGAGTATCATTAGCGGTGGCAAAGGCAGCGGCAGAAGAATTAGGACTTCCTTTGTATCAGTACATAGGTGGGGTTAATGCTAAACAACTGCCTGTTCCCATGATGAATATTCTTAATGGCGGAAAGCATGCAGATAACAATGTGGACATTCAGGAATTCATGGTCATGCCTGTTGGTGCAGAATCATTTGCACATGCTTTGAGAATGGGCACAGAGATTTTTCACAACTTGAAGAAGGTATTAAAAGCAAAAGGTTTGAATACATCTGTTGGAGATGAAGGTGGCTTTGCCCCTGACTTATCCTCCAATGAAGAAGCCCTACAGATTATTATGGAAGCCATTGAAAAATCAGGCTATAAGGCTGGAGAAGAGGTTTGCCTGGCTCTAGATGTGGCAGCAACAGAGATATTTAAAGACGGAAAATATCACCTTGAAGGTGAAGGCAAAGTCTTTTCATCAACAGAGCTAGTTGATTTTTATGAAAACCTAATAAATAAATACCCCGTTCTTTCAATAGAAGATGGTCTATCTGAGGATGACTGGGATGGATGGAAGCTAATGACTGATAGGCTTGGCAAAAAAATTCAAATAGTTGGTGATGATCTGTTTGTAACCAATGTTACTAAACTGGCTAGGGGTATTGAATCAGATACAGCAAATTCAATTCTCGTTAAGGTTAATCAAATTGGCACATTAACAGAAACACTTGATACAATTGAAATGGCAAAAAGAGCAGGCTATACATGTGTAATTTCTCATCGATCGGGTGAAACTGAAGATAGCACAATTGCAGATATAGCAGTAGCTACTAATGCTGGTCAAATTAAGACAGGTGCACCCTCAAGAACTGATAGGGTTGCTAAATACAATCAACTTTTAAGGATAGAGGGAGAACTTGACTACTTAGCACAATATCGTGGAAAGAAAGTGTTTTATAATCTCAGGTAAGGGGCGTGGCTTCCTGAATTCTGTATTGTGATATACTATTGTTCTAGCTATGAAAGTTTAGAGAATATTAGTATAAAAATTTGAAAAATAAACAAAAATACCCATAAAGGTATGTAATTGTAATTTGTTGTAATTTGCCAAGGGTTATGCTAAAATATATTTGTTTGCTATAAGGAAAATGATGAGGAGGTGAACCATTTAGTGAAGACTGTTTTAGTATTTATTCAAATTTTTGTTTCATTGGGACTCATAGCCTCAGTATTACTGCAATCAGGAAAAAGTGCGGGAATTTCAGGTGCCATTGCAGGTGGCGCAGAAACCTTTTTTGGTAAAAAGAAGGGCATGGATCAATTACTCGGCAAGGTTGCAGCAGGCCTTGCGGTGGGTTTTTTGCTATTAACTCTACTATTATCTATTATTTAAATTTATAAAAATAATAATTAAAAAATAAAATACTGTTGTGGTTAAAGGGAGGAATAAAATTTGTTTCCATTAGAATACTTGGCCCCAATTGCAGGGGTGTTAGCTTTAGCTTTTGCTTTTGTACTTATTAATAGGGTTAATAGTGCGGATCCTGGCACAGAAAATATGCAGGAGATTGCAGCAGCGATTCAGGAAGGTGCTATGGCCTTTCTAAAAAGGCAATATACTACACTAATCGTATTCGTTTTAATTTTAGCGGTAATCATAGTAGTTGCAGGATATATGACACCAGGTTCAGGTAGTTTGCAACCTGCTACAGCTTTAGCTTTTATTATTGGAGCTCTATGTTCCGGTGTTGCTGGATATATAGGTATGAGTGTTGCTACACGAGCTAACGTTAGAACAGCTAATGCAGCTCAAACTAGTGCTAATAGTGCATTAGGTATCGCTTTTTCAGGTGGAGCCGTTATGGGCATGTCTGTTGTTGGTTTAGGCTTACTTGGATTAGGGATAGTTCACATAATATTTGATAATCCTCAGATAGTTAACGGATTTGCCTTAGGTGCCAGTTCAATTGCATTATTTGCAAGGGTTGGTGGCGGTATCTATACAAAGGCTGCTGATGTTGGTGCTGACCTAGTTGGAAAAGTAGAAGCAGGAATTCCTGAAGATGATCCAAGAAACCCAGCTGTTATTGCAGATAATGTTGGTGATAATGTTGGTGACGTGGCTGGTATGGGTGCAGACTTGTTTGAATCATATGTTGGTTCAATAATTGCGGCAATCGCTTTAGCGGCTGCCCTTGGCATACAAGGTGGTATACTACTTCCATTAATGGTTGCAGCTGCGGGTATAGTTGCTTCCATAATTGGGACTTTCTTTGTTAGAACTAATGAAGGTGCAAATGCCCAGAAGGCTTTAAATACAGGTTCCATGGTTTCATACGCTTTATCCGTAGCAGCAATATTCTTCCTTACTAGAGGTTTATTATCTGCAGATCTAGCCTTAGGAGTGTTCATTGCAACTGTTTCTGGTCTATTAGCAGGTGGTGCCATTGGTAAAATTACAGAATACTATACTTCTGCTGACTTTAAGCCTACTCAAGAGATTGCCAGGGCTTCACAAACTGGTACTGCTACAAATATTATTCAAGGTATAAGCACAGGTATGATGAGTACCATGATTCCTATCTTTGTAATTGTAATAGCAATTCTTGTAGCCTATCAATTTGCTGGATTATATGGAATAGCTCTTGCGGCAGTAGGAATGTTGTCTACAACTGGTATGACAGTAGCTGTTGATGCTTATGGACCTATAGCAGATAATGCTGGTGG
This sequence comes from Desulfitibacter sp. BRH_c19, assembly GCA_001515945.1. Taxonomy (NCBI): domain Bacteria; kingdom Bacillati; phylum Bacillota; class Clostridia; order Neomoorellales; family Desulfitibacteraceae; genus Desulfitibacter; species Desulfitibacter sp. BRH_c19. The sequence goes on along the minus strand of LOER01000033.1, from coordinate 163,837 downwards.
TATTGCTGAGATGGCTCACCTTGATCCAAAAGTAAGAAAAATCACAGATGCTTTAGACTCTGTTGGAAATACAACTGCAGCTATTGGTAAAGGTTTTGCCATTGGTTCTGCAGCATTAACTGCTCTTGCTTTATTCGCTGCTTATACTCAAGCGGCGGGAATCACATCAATCGATATTACATCTCCAAATGTTATAGCTGGTTTATTTATAGGTGGTATGTTACCATTCCTATTCTCTGCCATGACCATGCAAGCAGTTGGTCGTGCTGCCTTCGATATGATTGAGGAAGTTCGTAGACAGTTTAAAGAAATTCCTGGCATTATGGAAGGAACTACAAAACCAGATTATGCTAACTGTGTTAGTATTAGTACTAAAGCTGCGTTAAGAGAAATGATTATACCTGGGATTATAGCTGTATCTGCTCCCATAGCCGTTGGACTGTTTCCGGGTCTTGGCAAGGAAGCATTAGGTGGAATGTTAGCAGGTGCTTTAGTTACAGGTTTCTTGCTTGCTATTATGATGGCAAATGCAGGTGGAGCTTGGGATAATGCTAAGAAGTTCATCGAAACAGGTGAATTTGGTGGAAAAGGTTCCCCAGCACATGCTGCTGCAGTAAATGGTGATACTGTAGGTGATCCATTTAAGGATACTTCAGGTCCATCAATTAACATTTTAATTAAGCTTATGACAATTGTGTCACTTGTGTTTGCTCCATTATTTATGTAAGACACAAACTTCAAGGTATAGATAAGAGTATTGCACATTAAGCTGCAATACTCTTTTTTTATTTCAAGCTAACTAGCCAAGGTTTGCTTATTTGTGGTAAAATGTTCCTGTTATGCATTAGCATCCATATGTCACGGGGGTATTAGGTTATGATAATAAAAGGTGCAGAACCTTTCTTCTTAGAAGGGAATCATATAGGCTGTGTGTTAATACATGGACTATCAGGTAGCCCATCAGAGATGAGGCTCTTAGGTGAGTATTTACATAGTAAAGGCTATACAGTTACTGCTCCTTTGTTGCCTGGCCACGGCACCAAGCCTGAGGATATCAGAAATTTCTCCTGGCAGGATTGGTATCAGGAGGTTGCTAAGGCTCTTTCCCAAATAAAAGGGAGATGTACAAAAATATATCTTATAGGTTTATCTTTAGGTGGACTCCTTGCCTTACATGGTGCAGTAAATAGATTGCCTATTTCAGGGGTTGTTACAATGGCGCCACCCATACATATGGGCAACCGTCTTTCCTATACAGCACCACTACTTAAATTTTTCAGAAAGAGTGTTAAGAAGGATAGAAACCCTAGTACCATTAATGGTAACTATAGGGTAACCTATAATGAACAGATTACCCATGGAATTCATGAACTGCTTAAATTAAGGGGAAAGGTTAAGCGGGGCTTATCTAAGATAAAAAAACCAGTATTAATTATTCAATCAAAGGATGACAAGGTGTCATTGCCTACGGGAGCTCAGTATTTACACAATAAGATAAAGTCTCCACTTAAGATATTGAAATGGCTTGCAAATTCAGGCCATGTTATAACCATGGGAGCTGAAAGAGAAGAAATGTTTGCACAAATTAATTATTTCATCAATGGAGTAAAGTAAGCCACTAAAGGGTCTGACTTGACAAAAACTGCCAGAATATAGTATTGTTTCTATAAGAAGAGGAAAATTTAATTATCCTTATTATTAAATTAAGCCGGAGCAGTCTTGACCGGCTTATTACTTTAACTGCACAAAAATAAAGAATATCTTTAAAAGGTAGTACTAAGAAGATGAATTAATGGAAAAAACTAAAATAATATACATACATGAAGAATCATAAGATAAGCAGATACATAAGATTTGAAAATCAAGCAAAAATAAATAAAAATAAAGAGTCTAAAAATAACAGATATGGAGGAAATGATTTGAATAGAGAAGAAATACTTAATTATATGCGCATAAGTACTTATAAACCACTTAGTGCAGAGGATTTAGTAGGAACACTAAATATAGAAAATGTTAAAGAATTTCTTGAAATGTTAAATGAACTTGAAAGTGAAGGGGAAATTATTCTAACTCGTAAAAATAGGTATGGTATAACAGAAGGTATGGGACTTTATGTAGGTAGAATAGATGCTCATGCAAAGGGATTTGGTTTTTTGGTCCCGGAAAGGTCACCAGACTTTCACAAAGGTGGAGATATATTTGTTTCTGCTAAAGATCTCAATGGTGCTATGCACAAGGATAAGGTAATAGTGAGGCTAATATCCCACATTGACATGCAGGGTAAACCAGAAGGTGAAGTAATTAGGGTACTTAAAAGAGAAAATGAGTTGTGTGTAGGTACTGTTGAAAAGAGTCCTAATTTTGGATTTGTAGTAGCTGATGATAAAAGAATTGCGCAGGACATCTTTATTCCATTTGAAAAAATGAAGGGAGCTCAGGATAAAGATAAGGTAGTTGTAAAAATTACTCGTTGGCCGGAGCCAAGAAGAAACCCAGAAGGTGAAATAATCGAAATCTTAGGCAAAAAGAATGATCCAGGAATAGATATTCTTAGTATTGTTAGAAAATATAAGCTGCCTGAGGAGTTTCCGAGAAAGATTATAGATGAAGCACAAAAGGTATCCCAATTGCCGATAGATGAAGAAGCGCCTAATAGGCTAGATTTAAGAAAGTATCCAATGGTAACAATAGATGGAGCAGATGCGAAGGATTTAGATGATGCTGTGTCCTTAGAAATACTAGATGATGGCAGCTATTATCTTGGTGTACATATTGCTGATGTTGGGTTTTATGTTAAAGAAGGAAGTATACTAGATAAAGAAGCGCAAGAGAGAGGCACAAGCGTATACTTGGTTGATAGGGTAATTCCCATGCTTCCTCAGGAACTAAGTAATAATATTTGCTCTCTAAATCCTAGAGTGGATAGGCTGGCAATGACTGTTTTTATGGAAATAAGTAAAAAGGGTCATGTTAAAAACTATGAGATTAAACCTTCTATAATTAATATTGATCATAGAATGACCTATGATAAAGTGAATGAGATTTTAGCTGGAGACCAAGGGGCTAAAGCAGAATATCAGGGATTTGTAGATACATTCCTTGCAATGAAGCAACTTTCTGAGATATTAAAATCCAAGAGGACTAACAGAGGAAGCATTGATTTTGAGTTTCCTGAAAGCAAGGTGATTTTAGATAAAAATGGAAAGGCCGATAAAATAATTAAACTAGACAGGGGAGTTTCTGAAAAGATAATTGAGGAGTTTATGATCGTAGCAAATGAAACTGTTGCACAACATATGTATTGGCTAGAAATACCATTTATATACAGAGTTCATGAAGAACCAAATGAAGAGAAACTGCTAAGCCTCAATGAATTTCTTCATGCTTTTGGCTACCATGTTAGGACAAGTTTGGATAAAGTCACTCCCAAGAGTTTGCAAGAAATCGTAGAAAAGGTTAAAGGAAGACCAGAAGAAAAGTCTGTAAATACTGTTATCTTACGTTCAATGAAGCATGCTGCCTATTCTGATGAACCTATTGGACATTTTGGGCTTGCTTCTGAGTTTTATTCACATTTTACTTCTCCTATCCGTAGATATCCAGATCTTGTTATTCATAGGATAATTAGAGAGAACCTGTTAGATGGTACACCAACAGAAAAACGCAAGAAAAAACTTGCTAAATTTGTACACAAGGCAGCTGCAGAGTCTTCTGCTAGAGAGCGGGTTGCTGAAGAAGCGGAAAGAGAGTCTGTAGATCTTAAAAAAGTTGAATTTATGCTAAGGCATCTTGGTGAAGAATTCACAGGCATTATAAGTAGTGTTACAAACTTTGGCTTCTTTGTGGAGCTAGATAACTCTGTTGAAGGTTTAGTGCATGTATCTACCCTCACAGATGACTATTATTATTTTGACGATAAACATATTATGTTATCTGGAAAGCACACAGGTGAAACCTTTAAAATTGGAGATAGTGTGAAAGTCCTAGTTGCTAAAGTCAATGTAGAAGATAGGAACATAGACTTCGAACTGATTAAGTAAAATATTTGCCTGTATCGCTAAAGATACGGGATCAATAAGATCGTTATTGAACGCAATGGTTACACCTTTGAAAAAGTACAAAAGTTAGATTAAACTACGATTAAGAAAATTACTGATTTTTTGTCGTTTTTACTTGACTAAGGTAAGTTTATAGACTACAATCTTATAAAGTACCTTTAAGTGAGTCCCGTGAGGCTGGCAAGGTTGTATTGGTGTAAGTAGAGCCACTTGCTGTGTGTCACACAGTTGGTGGCTTTTTTGGTACAAAAATTAAATACGCAACCTTTAATTTAGTCCGGTGAGGCTAAAAAGGAATCTGGTGGCAGGCAAACCAGAGGGTTTTTTAAAAAAGACAGGCTCCTTACCGGGAAAGTAAGGAGTTTTTTTACGCCACAAAGTGGAATAATAAATAAGAGTTAGTACAGATGGAATCTTTACACACTTATTTCGAAACTTGGCGGCAATTACTCCTAATCGTTCTAAAGTGGGAGTCTAGTAACGCCGTTGGGATAGGATAAAATAAGAAGGGGGTAAATTTGTGGGTATTAAATCAAAGGATTTATTAGGTTTACAAAATGTGTCCAAGGAAGAAATAGAACTGGTTCTAAATACTGCAGATTCACTAAAAGATATTATGAATAGAGACATAAAGAAGGTCCCTACCTTGAGGGGAAGGGTTGTTATAAACCTTTTTTATGAACCAAGTACCCGAACAAGAACATCCTTCGAATTAGCAGGTAAGTATATGAGTGCAGATATGTCAAACTTAAATGTGGCAACTAGTAGTGTTGTAAAAGGTGAAACCCTGATAGATACAGGAAAATCTTTAGATGCCATGGCAACTGATATTGTAGTAATTCGTCATAGTGCCGCCGGGGCACCTGCTCTTCTTGGTAAGGCTATGAAGGCAAGGATCATTAATGCAGGAGATGGCTATCATGAGCATCCAACACAGGCACTTCTTGATATGCTGACTATTAAACAATATAAGGGTAAAATAGAGGGCTTAAGAGTAGCGATTATTGGTGACTTAGCCCATAGTCGTGTGGCAAGGTCTAACTTCTGGGGACTTACTAAAATGGGAGCAGATGTGGTATTTTGTGGGCCTACTACTCTTATTCCAAGAGATTTTCAAAAGGCAGGAGCAAAGATAGTAACTAATATGGATGAAGCCGTAAAAGATGCAGATGTTGTGATGATGCTGAGGGTTCAGCTAGAAAGACAGCAAAAGGGTCTTTTTCCTTCAATTAGAGAGTATGCAGAGTTTTATGGTTTAAATAAAGAAAGATTGAAGCTTGCAAAGCCAGATGCCCTTGTGATGCACCCAGGACCAATGAATAGGGGAGTAGAAATTGCTTCTGACGTTGCTGATGGAATACAGTCAGTTATAGAAGAACAGGTTACAAACGGTGTTGCAGTTAGAATGGCATTACTGTACTTAATGGGAGGAGGAGCTACTGATGCAGTTACTGCTTAGAAATTGTCGTTTAATAGACCCAGTTGCAAATACTGAAAGCACGGGAGATATCTTAATTATTAATGATAAAATTCGTACAATTGCCCAAGGATTAAAGCCTGGACCAGATACAAAGGTTATAGATTTAGATGGCAAGGTGGTTTCCCCCGGCTTTATAGATATGCATGTTCATCTGAGAGAACCAGGTTATGAAGCAAAAGAAACTATTGCAACAGGCACAAAGGCAGCAGCAGTAGGAGGCTTTACTACTGTCGTTGCCATGCCAAACACAAAGCCTGCAATAGACAATGAAACAACAGTTGAATATGTGAAGTGTAAGACTGAAAAAGAAGGTGTTATTGAAGTTCTTCCTTGTGCAGCTATTACAAAGGGACGCAAGGGAGAAGAAATCTCTGAATATGGTATCCTGAAAAAAGCGGGTGCAGTTGCCATATCAGATGATGGAGATTCAGTTACAAATCCGGAAGTAATGAGAAGAGCAATGGAATACTCGATACTCTTTGACATGCCAATTCTTTCCCATAGTGAAGATAAAAATTTGAGCATTGGTTCCATGCATGAAGGCTATTTCAGCACAATTCTTGGTCTTAAGGGTATAGCAAGTGTGGCAGAAGATGTGGCAGTAGCAAGAGACATTGCCCTTGCACAATATACAGGTGCTAAGCTCCATATACAACATATAAGTACCGCTGGCGCAGTAGACATGGTTAGAATTGCTAAACAAAAAGGTCTAAGGGTAACATCTGAAGCAGCTCCCCATCATTTCTCACTTACTGATGCAGATGTGGTAGGGTATAATACTGCTACAAAGGTCAATCCTCCTCTTCGTTCTGAGGAACATCTTGAAGCAGTTATTGCTGGTCTAATGGATGGAACAATTGATGCAATAGCATCTGACCATGCTCCCCATACAAGCGAGGATAAAAATGTGGAATATGATTATGCAGCTTTTGGTATATCAGGAATAGAAACATCTGTTGCAGTATCATTGCACCATTTATACTATGAAAAGCAGATGCCTTTAATGGAATTGCTTCATAAGTTTACAACAGGACCAGCATCTATTTTAGGCCTTGAGTATCAAGGCTTAGTGCCAGGAGCGGTAGCTAATCTTACAATACTAGACATAGACATGGTTAAAAAGGTAGATGTAAATAGTTTTGTTTCCATGGGGAAAAACAGTCCTTATCATGGAAAAGAACTAAAGGGCTGGCCAGTTATGACAATATATAAAGGACAAGTCATCAAATAGGTGTCAAGGGGACGTTTCGCTTGTCACCTTTTTCGAATACTGAAACATTAGACACAAATAGTTAAGGTTTACTATAAGGGGGGCTCCTATGAAGGCGGTTTTGGTTTTAGAGGACGGAACTGTATTTGACGGAATTTCATGTGGCATAGCAGGAGAGGTCGGTGGGGAAGTTGTTTTTAGTACGGCGATGACAGGATATCAGGAAATAATTACGGACTCCTCCTTTGCTGGACAAATCATCACATTAACCTATCCATTGATTGGAAACTATGGTATTGCTAGCTGTTATCAAGAGTCAGCTCGCACAGCCGCAAAGGGTATCATAGTTAAGGAAGAGACAACTACCTGCCAAAAAGGCTTTAAGGGTAAAACTGTACAGCAATTTTTAGAAGAAAACCGACTTGTAGGAATAAAGGGAGTAGACACAAGAACATTAACCAAACATTTAAGAACTCATGGATCAATGAGAGGTATTATTAGCAGCGAAGAAACTTCGGTTGAAGAATTAGTGCAAAAAGCTAATGAGTTGCCTTTAATTACAGAGCAGAAACTTGTGGAAGAGGTTTCTACTACAAAAAAATATACTATTCCTGGTGGTTGGCCCACAGTAGCTGTACTTGATTTTGGAGTGAAGAGCAATATTATCAGGTCCTTAAACAAGCTAGGATGTACAGTAGTAGTGTTACCAGCTAATTCTACGCTAGATGAAATAAAATCTGTGGAGCCCGATGGATTAGTTTTATCAAATGGGCCAGGAAATCCTAGCATGATATCGGATGTAATAGATACTGTTAAAGATTTGCTGGAGTCCATGCCAATCATGGGAATATGCTTAGGTCATCAAGTTCTTGGAGCTGCCTTAGGTGGGAGTACCTATAAAATGAAGTTCGGCCACAGGGGTGGCAATCAGCCAGTTAAAGACTTAGAAAAGGATAGGGTATTCATAACTTCACAAAACCATGGTTTTTGCGTAAGCAAAGAGGGCTTGCCTAGTGATGTGGTTATCACTCATCTGAATCTAAATGACGGTTCAGTTGAAGGCATCAAGCATAAGCATTTGCCTGTATTTTCAATACAGTTTCACCCTGAAGGGGCCCCAGGGCCAAAGGATACAGCTTACTTATTTAAGGAATTCATGAATATGATATCACTTCAGGGAGGTGGCAGCTGTGCCTAAGAATACATCTATTAAGAAGGTTTTAGTTATTGGCTCAGGGCCAATTATTATAGGTCAGGCTGCAGAATTTGACTACGCTGGGACACAAGCTTGTAGGACATTAAAAGAAGAAGGCATAAAGGTTGTACTGATTAACAGTAACCCAGCTACTATCATGACAGATACTGAAATAGCTGACAGGGTATATCTTGAGCCTTTGACTCTGGATTTTGTTGAAGAGGTTATAAAAATGGAGAGGCCAGATGGTTTATTACCCACCCTGGGGGGACAAGTCGGGCTAAACATGGCTGAAAAGCTTTGGGAATTGGGAATGTTAGAACAGTATAATCTTAAGCTTTTAGGGACCTCGGCAGATGCCATTAAAAAGGCTGAAGATAGAAAGCTTTTTAAGAATATGATGGAAGAACTAAATGAGCCTGTTCCCAAAAGTGCCATAGTTAACTCAGTTGAAGAAGCACTTGAATTTACTAAAAAGCAATCATTCCCGGTTATTGTGAGACCTGCCTATACCTTAGGAGGAACAGGCGGCGGCGTAGCCAACAATGCACAAGAACTGGAAATAATTGCATCTAAGGGAATAAAACTTAGTCCCATTAGTCAGCTCTTAATAGAACAATCAGTTGCAGGTTGGAAAGAGATTGAATATGAAGTTATTAGAGATGGAAAAGATAATTGTATTACAATCTGCAGTATGGAAAATATTGATCCTGTTGGCATCCATACTGGGGACAGTATAGTTGTGGCACCCACACAAACCTTATCTGATGTTGAGCATCAGACACTACGTTCGGCTTCTTTAAAAATCATTAGGGCTTTAGAAATAGAAGGCGGTTGTAATATTCAATATGCCCTCCATCCTACAGAGTTAAAATACTATGTAATTGAGGTTAATCCAAGAGTAAGCCGTTCTAGTGCCCTGGCTTCAAAAGCAACAGGCTATCCAATAGCTAGGGTGGCAACAAAGATTGCCATAGGTTATAGTCTTGATGAAATTACAAATGTCGTAACTGGTAGTACATCAGCTTGCTTTGAACCTGCACTGGACTATGTGGTTGTGAAAATTCCCAGATGGCCCTTTGATAAATTTGAAAGTGCTCACCGAAAGTTAGGTTCACAGATGAAAGCCACAGGGGAAATAATGGCTCTTGGAAGAAACTTTGAATCTGCCCTGTTGAAGGGGATACGTTCTTTAGAGTTGGATACAGACACTCTGATTATGGACTCATTAAAAGCGTTATCTACAGAAGATATAATTAATGGACTTAAAAATGCTGATGACAGAAGACTATGGGTAGTAGCTGAAGGCTTTAGAAGAGGATTTACAGTTGAAGAGATTGAGGATATTACATCAATTAATAGTTTTTTTCTATTCAAGATAAAGGGTTTAGTAGATTGGGAGAGTAAACTTGCAACAGGACCAGATAAAGAGCTATTAAAAGAATCAAAAATTCTTGGCTTTAGTGATAAACAAATAGGTTCTATATGGGAAATGTCAGAAGGACAAGTTAGAGAAATGCGAATGGAATTAGGTATCAATGTAAGCTATAAAATGGTGGATACATGTGCTGGGGAATTCCCTGCTGCAACTCCCTATTATTACTCCACATATGGAGAAGCAAATGAATTAGAGGATAATCATCATGAAAAAGTTCTTGTTCTTGGGTCGGGACCTATTCGTATAGGACAGGGGATAGAATTTGATTATTGTTCAGTACACTCATCGTGGGCTTTACAGGAAATAGGGGTAGAATCCATTGTAATAAACAATAACCCTGAGACGGTAAGTACTGATTTTGATACAAGCGATATTCTGTTTTTTGAGCCATTAAGTGAAGAGGAAGTCTTAAATGTTATAGAACAGGAAAAACCAATGGGTGTCATTACACAGTTTGGAGGTCAAACTGCTATAAACCTAGCAAAGCCTCTTGCAGCAGCTGGAGTTAAGTTGTTAGGTACAAGTGTAGAGAATATGGATGTAGCAGAGGATAGGGAAAAGTTTCATGAAGTTTTAAAGGAGCTAGATATTCTCCATCCTGAAGGTAGAATTGCTTTTTCTGCAGTTGAGGTAGAAAGCATAGCAGTCCAATTAGGATTTCCAGTTTTGGTGCGACCCTCATATGTTTTAGGTGGAAGGGCCATGGAAATTGTATATAATAGGGAAGAATTAAATCAGTATTTAGAACAGGCTGTTAAAATATCAAAAAACCAACCAATACTTGTTGATCGATATATACTAGGAAGAGAAGTAGAAGTAGATGCAATTAGTGATGGTATCAATGTGTTGATACCTGGAATAATGGAGCACGTGGAAAGGGCGGGAGTTCATTCTGGAGATAGTAGTGCAGTATATCCTTCACGATCTTTAGCGCCCAAGGTAGTTGATAAAATAATTGATTATACAACTAAACTTACTAAGGGACTTCAAGTGATAGGTATGTTAAACATCCAGTATGTTGTTCAAGATGATCAAGTATATGTGATAGAAGCTAATCCACGTTCAAGCAGAACAGTACCCTTTATATCAAAGGTGATAAATATACCTTTAATAAAAGTAGCTACTAAGATTATGATGGGAAAAAGTTTAGCAGACCAGGGTTTTAAACCAAACTATAACGCACAAACCATCTTTATAGAGCCAAAAAATCTAACAGCTGTAAAGATGCCCGTTTTTTCCTTTGCTAAGCTAACTGAAGTTGAAACCTCTCTTGGACCAGAAATGAAATCCACAGGTGAAGTTCTAGGACTTGATGCAGATCCCACAAAAGCAATGTATAAAGCACTCCTGGCTGCTGGATATGATATACCACAACAGGGTACAATACTTGCTACCATAGCTGATAAAGATAAAACCGAAGCACTTCCAATGTTAAAAAGGTATCATCTGCTAGGATATAACATTGCAGCAACTCCAGGGACAGCACAAATGCTAGAAAAGGAAGGTATTCCTGTAGACGTTGTTAACAAGCTTAAAGAAGGGAACCACAATGTCGTAGAATATATTAGAAAGGGCAAGGCTGACCTTATAATCAATACCCTAACAAGGGGTAAAGAGCCTGAAAGAGACGGATTTAAGATAAGAAGAGCAGCAGTTGAATACGGAGTAGCCTGCACAACCTCTCTTGATACAGCAATTGCCATCTTAAAGATTATGGAATCCATGGTCCGCGTCAAAGCCCTTCAAGACTACATCGCCGGGTGAACAACCATGGGGACGGTTCTCCTGGCTGGTTTCTATCAGGGATGGTAATAAATGGACGTTTAAATATAAGTTAGGCATATCTCATGGTCATATTATTAGCCAGTTATAGAATGACCTTAAACAGGGCTTTGAGATATGTTCCACGACTCCGAATGAGGTGAAATAATGTTTTTAGAAGATGGAAAGATCATTTCTCATGAAAGTCTAGGAAATGGCCAATACCTAATGGAAATTTCATGTCCCCAGGTATCTGCTGATGCAGTACCTGGGCAATTTGTACATATATCCTGTGGAGCAGAAAGCGCAAATCCATTACTAAGAAGACCTATTAGTATCCACAGGATAAACAAAGAAAAAAATACTATAGAATTATATTACCTAGTTGTAGGAAAAGGAACTACCTTATTGTCTGCTAAGATAGTAGGCAGCACAATATCACTTATGGGGCCTCTCGGAAGGGGTTTTGAATTAAATGTACCAGAGAAAAGAACTGTTTTAGTTGGTGGTGGCATAGGCATTGCCCCCCTGCTTGCTTTGGCAGAGGAATTAAAAGCTAATGGAAAAGAAGTAGTATCATTACTAGGAGCAGCAGGAGCTGAGGGTTTAGTTAGAGCAAAGGAATTTGCAGCCTACGGTGATATTGTAGAGATAACAGAGGATGGAAGCCTAGGTGAAAAGGGACTTGTTACTGAGTATCTCCAGCCCCTGATAGATAAGAACAATACAATAATTTATACATGTGGCCCAGAAGGCATGCTAAAGGCTGTGGTTAAAGCAGCTTCCGAAGTGGATGTGCCATGTCAGATATCACTTGAAGCAGCTATGGCATGTGGAGTGGGAGCATGTCTAGGGTGTACCTGTGTCAAGGGAGTTCATGGGGGATATCCAAAGGTGTGTAAAGATGGCCCGGTATTTTGGTCTAGTGAGGTGAAGCTTTAAATGGTAAACTTAAAAGTGAAGCTAGGCAAATTGGAAATTGATAACCCTGTAACTGTAGCATCAGGTACATACGGCTTTGGACTTGAATATGCTGAATTTTATGACCCAGAAAAACTAGGGGCAATTTTTACAAAGGGTATTACATATAAGCCACGGGAAGGTAATCCACCTCCAAGGCTTTGGGAGACACCCTCTGGAATACTAAATTCTATTGGTTTAGAAAATCCAGGAGTAGAGGTATTCATCAAGGAATATCTACCTAAAATAAAAGATTTAACAACAGCAATCATACCTAATATTTCTGGTAGTACTGTGGAAGAATATTGCATGGTTGCATCTTCCTTAGATGGACAAGAAGGAATAGCAGCTTTAGAAATTAATATCTCCTGTCCAAATGTTAAAGAAGGTGGCATGGCATTTGGTAGTTGCCCCAATGTGGCATCTAATGTGGTAAAGGAAGTCAGAAAAGTAACTGATTTACCTTTAATAGTAAAACTAAGTCCTAATGTCACAGATATAGTATCGGTTGCCAAGGCTGTTGAAGAACAAGGAGCCGATGCCCTATCATTAATCAATACACTACTTGGTATGGCAATTGATATTAGAACTGGCAAACCTGCACTTGGAAATGTAATGGGTGGTCTATCAGGACCTGCAGTTAAGCCTGTTGCGGTGCGCATGGTGTGGCAGGTTAGCCAGGCAGTAGATATACCGATAATAGGTATGGGTGGCATTAGTTCGTGGCAGGATGCTATAGAGTTTATGTTGGCAGGCGCCGATGTAGTTTGTATTGGAACTGGTAATTTTGCAAATCCAATGATTGCCGTAGAGGTAATTGAAGGAATAAAAAGGTATTGTGTTGAAAGAAATATTAATAATGCTAGTGAACTTACAGATAGGGCATGGAAGTGATAGTGAAAGGAGAGAATATTATGAAGGCAAAAGATAAGCTGATAGTAGCCCTTGACTTTGACACCAAGGAAAAGGCAATTGACATGATCCAAAAGCTAGAGACTGATGTAGAAATATTTAAAGTAGGATTAGAACTATACTTAGCCTCTAAAGGTAAGGTAGTTGAATACTTACATGAAAAAGGCAGGAAGGTATTTCTAGATTTAAAGTTTATGGATATTCCTAATACTGCAGCAGGTGCAGCAAGAGAAGCAACAAAAATGGGAGTATTCATGTTTAACGTGCATGTTCCTGGTGGAAAACAAATGATGATAAGTGCCAGAGAAGCTGTAGAACAGGTAGCAGTAGGTGGACAACCAAAGCCTTTACTAATTGGCGTTACTGTTCTTACCAGCCTAGACCAAAATGACTTATCGCAGCTTGGCATTACACAGGATGTCAAGGATTTAGTCATAGCTCGGGCAAAGCTTGCTAAGGAAGCTGGATTAGACGGTGTGGTGGCATCACCAAAGGAAGCTTCAGAAATTAAGAATGCATGCGGCAAAGAATTTATTTCAGTATGTCCAGGAATAAGACCCACTTGGGCGGCTACAGGAGATCAAAAAAGAATCATGACTCCTAAAGATGCAATTAACCAGGGAGCAAGCTACTTAGTAGTTGGCAGACCAATTACTGGGGCAGATGATCCTGCAGAGGCTGCTAGAAAGGTTCTTGAAGAAATGGAGGAGGGTTTTAAATGTTAACAAGAGAAGAAATAATTGAAATTCTAAAAAAAACTAATTCATTAAAAACTGGCCATTTTCTTTTAAGTTCAGGATTACATAGTGATAAATATGTTCAATGTGCTTTAGTCTTAAGCTATCCATGGGAAGCTGAAAATCTTTGTAAAGCATTAGCAGAAAAACTAGCTGATATTGATATAGAAATAGTTGTTGGACCAGCCCTTGGAGGTATTGTGATAGCCTATGAATTAGCAAGAGCCTTAAATGTGCCTGGCATATTTGCAGAGAGAACAGATGGAGAAATGGCATTTAGAAGGGGTTTTGAAATAAAACCTGGACAAAAGGTGTTAGTTGTAGAAGACGTTGTAACAACTGGTGGTTCAGCTAAGGAAGCAATCAAGCTTATTAAAGAAATGGGTGGAGATGTTGTTGCAGTTTCCTCCTTAATTGATAGAAGTGGTGGAAAGGCTGACTTTGGAGTACCATTTAAAGCACTTCTTGAACTGGATATTCCAACCTATAAGCCTGAAGATTGTCCAATGTGTAAGGACGGATCAACTGCTGAAAAACCGGGAAGTAGAAAGTAATTATAATTAAATAGTAAAGCCAGGTGATGAACCTGGCTTTTAATCTGTAAAGATTGAAAAGAGAGAGAATATATTAAGCTTCTGCAATACTGTTATCTGCTTCATCGATTCCTTCTGGTTTTCCTGGTGACTTATTAAAGCTGAGTATCAACTTGAACAAATCACCATCGATAGTTATGGTTATACTGCCGTTTTGTAGTTCTACCAAGCTTTTTGCTATTGCCAGCCCAAGTCCTGAGCCTTCGGTAGTTCTGGACTCATCTCCTCTTGTGAAACGCTCTGTTATTTCAGACGCATCAAAATTCATCTCATAGGCAGAAATGTTTTTAAATATAAAGCTTACTTCTTTTTCGTTTTCTAAAACATCGATATATACCCTTGAATTTGGCATAGAATATTTTAAGATGTTACTCATAATATTTTCAAATACTCTATATGTTCTTTTGCCATCTAATTTGCAGATAATCTTGGTTTCTGGCGCGTTAACTTTAATATCCAGGGAACTATTATTTATCGTTTCTTCTAGTTCTCCTAGGGTTTGCCTAAGCAAGGCTACTATATCTAATTCTTCTAAATAGAGTTCAACATTGCCGCTGCTTGCCTTGCTTGCCTCGAATAAATCCTCTATGAGCACCTTTAATCTATGAGACTTTTTATCAAGTACATCGATATATTCCCTTTGAGTCTCATTAGTGGTATCCTCATTTTTTAATAAATCTACATAGGTAATAATAGATGTTAGAGGAGTCTTAAGATCATGTGACACATTTGAAATAAGCTCATTTTTTAAATTTTGACTTTTTACTTCTTTGTCAACTGCTACTTTAAATCCATCTTTAATATTACTTAAGTTTTTGGAGATTGGGTTTAGGATGCCGAAATCTTCCTCAAGGACAATGTCAAAGTTTCCTTGTGCCAGTTGTTTGGTAGCAAAGTTTAAGGTCCTAACCTTATCAAGCATTTTTATAAAATATTTAAATAAGAAGATGGTATAAACTATAGCCAGAATTAGACCTAGAGCACCAGCTGAG
The DNA here is from genome assembly GCA_001515945.1 of Desulfitibacter sp. BRH_c19. Taxonomy (NCBI): domain Bacteria; kingdom Bacillati; phylum Bacillota; class Clostridia; order Neomoorellales; family Desulfitibacteraceae; genus Desulfitibacter; species Desulfitibacter sp. BRH_c19. The sequence goes on along the minus strand of LOER01000033.1, from coordinate 148,501 downwards.
GCAATAATCCATAATGTGAGCAAATTAATTCCCAACAGCATCATGAATTTTTTATGATATTCCTTGGCCATATCGATCTCGATGACCTGTTCAGATAGTTTCTTTATATTGTCAACTGCATAGAAGAATGCTTTACCGATGAAACTATTCTTAATCAGTCCTTCTTTAATTCCTTCATTATAGACATATTTGATATAGCAAATGCTTAAATAGATTAGTAAACTCAATGCAAATGTCACAGGTATTCCAATTAAATAAAAATATTGATTAGCATCATAAATTATATGCACATAGTCAGTAGCACGATTAGGATTGTAGCCGGTTGGAAGTATACCGAATGTTAAAAAGAGACCAGGAAACCAAGCTAACAATTTAAGTTCCAAAAACATTTTATTAAAAACCCTAATGATAGAAACCCTTTTTTGTGAAGAATAAGGTATGGCAAACGCTATAACAGTTAACAGAAGAATGCTTATTGCACCTATTGTTAAAATCAAAATCATATATTGGACTAAATTGTATGATTTAACCTCATAGGTAAAAATATCATCATATTGACCTATATTTTTCGGTATTGTATAAGCGATTTCTAAGTTTGCATATTCTTCCAATCCATTTTCACTTCGGCTTAATAATCTATTTATAAAAAAATCTTTATTAAATCCATTTCCTTGTGAGCTTTCTATTGTGGAATTACCCTTTTCATCAAATTTTACCTGCAAGTAAAACTGGCTGTTGTTTATCTCTTGCCGCAGCTTGCTGTTAGTATCATCTGATATAAGTGATATATTACTTATAACTTTGGTTTTATTTTCATCCGCATCCACATGACCAATATAGTACTTAATATTTTTTAAGTTTTCAAATCTATGATAATAAGACTGATCTTCTGGTTGGTTTAAGTATCTTGTTAAATCTGTTAATGTAAGGACAAAATTGTCACTTTCTAGATATTGCTGCGTATCATCCTTAAAAGCATAGTCCTTTATAGGTGCATAAATACCTACAGAGATAACTGTTAGTATTAAGATGATTAGCAATGTTCCCCATGTAGTAGCTGTTAACCTATTGTTCGAATTTGTATCCAATGCCCCACACCACCTTCAAATATTTTGGTTCCTTCGGATTAATCTCTATTTTTTCGCGAATCCTTCTAATATGAACTGTTACTGTATCTGGATTGTATGCTGGTTCATTCCAGACCTTTTCATATATCTCTTCTATGGAAAATACTCTATTGGGATTCCTCATCAGCAAATATAGAATTTTATATTCTATTGGGGTTATTTTGACAGCTTTGCCGTCTACAAGCACTTCTTTATTTGCATCATTTAAATCGATTCCGCCTATCTTTATGATATTTTCCTCATCTGTCGCGCCATTAGTTAAAATTTTTGAGTAATTTGTGTATCTTCTAAGATTTGAATTAACTCTTGCTAATAGCTCTAATGGGTTAAATGGCTTGGTAATGTAATCATCGGCTCCAATATTTAAACCAGAAATCTTATCCATATCCTCTGACTTTGCAGAGAGCATAATAATGGGTACTGTACTTTTTTCCCTTATTTTAATGGTAGTCTTGATACCATCTAATACTGGCATCATAATATCCATCAGTATCAGGTGAATTTCTTCTTTTTCAAAAATGCTAAGTGCCCCTTGCCCATCATATGCTTTAAAAACATTGTAATTTTGGTTCCTTAAATATACCTCCATTGCATCTGTTATTTCTTTTTCATCATCAACCACAAGAATATTGTACATGTTTTCACTCCTAAACCCTTTTGAGATATCTCATTAGCATAATATCATATATTTTCTAAGATTCTACTATCATAATTCTTACAGTTTTCTTAAGAAAGAAAAAAGTTACAACATAATTTGTTGCATTTAATAATTGTCTAGTCATCTTACGAGGTTTATATAGCTAAAGGAATTTTCCTGTGCGGCTACAAGGAAAGGAAGAAATAGAACTTGACATTTTTGATTAAATAATTATATAATAAATGTTACCTACATTTGACCCTGGTTTGGAAAAATCCATTGACAGGGCTAACTTATGGAGGGGTAATTAAGTAGAGATAGTACTCACAATGGGGTGTTTAAATGGCATTTGGAAAAGTAATTACAGATAATAGAAAAGCTCGCCATGATTTTTTCATTGAAGAATCCTTCGAGGCAGGTATTGCCTTGCAGGGTACAGAGGTAAAATCAATGCGGCTTGGTAGAGTCAATCTTAAGGATAGCTATGCTCACATTCAAAATGGAGAGCTTATCCTGTCTAACATGCACGTTAGCCCATATGATAAGGCTAGCCATTTTAATCATGACCCAGTACGTGATAGAAAACTACTAATGCATAAGAAAGAAATAATGCGCTTATGGGGTAAAACTAGAGAAAAGGGATTAACCCTTGTTCCAATAAAACTATACTTTAATGAGAAGAATAGAGTTAAGGTAGAAATAGGCCTGGCAAAAGGTAAAAAACTATATGATAAGAGGGATGACTTAGCTAAAAAAGATGCTGAGCGACAAGTTGCCAAAGCACTAAGAGAAAGACAAAAAATGTAATTTTTGACAATTACTAGGTAGGAAAATTGAAGTATTGTTGATTTTATGATATAATAGGGTATATAAAATAGTAAATATTTCATTCATGGGGGCGTACTGGTTTCGACGGGGGATGTATGAGCATGAGTAGCGAGTCGAGATTCCACTTGATCTCGTTAAACAGTGGAAAAGCCAATTAACTGGCAAAGATAATTACGCTTTAGCTGCTTAATAGCAGCTCATCCAACTTTCCTAAGTCCGTGGGGAAAGACCTGGGTGTCAAATGAACGGGCTACCCAATGACCACCTCCTGATAGTCAATTGGGGAAATAAATCGGGATAGCTGACTGCTGAGCCTGTCTATAGGCGCAGCGAGAGGCGAAACACCAAATTATAGTCTACACTCGTAGAAGCTCTTGTGGGTACTCTTTCGGACAGGAGTTCGATTCTCCTCGCCTCCACCAAAATATGTAAATGGGAACAGCTGAAATAGGGCTGTTTTTTGTTTGTGTAAAATGAGGGATTCGATGTCCATTATAAAATTGCTACAATCACGTCCTGTATTCTATTTTTCTCTAGCTTCAGTATTTCTTCCTCCAACTCTTTAAATCCCTTATTTCTTCCATTTAGAATTTTATTAATTTGGTGTTTTTTCATTTCAGAGACACATGAATACTAATTTCCTCAATAAAGGGATGCCCTTAAAGTGGGGATATATTTAAAGAAATGTTGATTGTTGAGTAGTCAGACCCCGAGTTGCAGATACTATTTGGAAAGATAAGATTGAGGTGTAATGATGAAAAAACATCAAAAAGGATTATCAGCAGGACAACTTGCCATGATGGCATTGGGAACGGTGGTTGGGGGTTCTTTTTTTCTTGGATCTTCGGTAGCAATCGGCGCAGCAGGCCCGGGTGTTGTCATTTCCTACATGCTTGGAGGTGTTTTAGTATATTTTATACTTTTTGCCTTATCAGAAATGACAGTAGCCGATGCAGCGCCAGGGTCTTTTCGAACCTTTGCAGAAAGAGCATACGGGCCAGGGTTGGGATTTGTGGTAGGGTGGGTTTATTGGACAGGGATTGCACTTGCAATGTCTAGTGAAGCAACAGCAGTATCGATTTTTCTTCGGGCATGGTTACCGGGTGTTTCTTTACTACTGATAGGCTCGATTATAATTGTTGCGGTTACGTTGCTAAATTTACTGGGGGCTGAAAAGCTAACTAAACTGGAGAGTGGTTTGGCTGCGATTAAACTTCTAGCCATTGTTGGATTTATTATTTTAGGTGCCTTCCTGATTTTGGGGATTGCTCTGGATGTACCAAAAGTTGGAATGGGGGCTTTACGACAAAGCGATTTGTTTCCCGGTGGGATTGGAGGAATAGCTGGGAGTATGCTTATAGTTATGTTTACGTACGCTGGTTTTGAGATCATTGGATTGGCTGCTTCTGAGACAAACGATCCAAATAGAATTGTTCCAAGAGCTATAAACTATACTGTAATCAGTCTCGTTGGTCTTTACATAGCAGTCATAGTCGTCCTTTTGCCGCTGATCCCTACTAATCAACTTACAGAAGAAAAAAGCCCAATGGTATTGGCATTAACCACATGGAATTTAAGCTGGGCGGGAAGGGTAATGAATATCGTTCTTATAACGGCAATCCTTTCTACTATGCTTGCAGCTATGTTTGGCCTAGGGCGGATGATACGATCTCTTGCTGACGAGGGACATGCGCCACATTGGCTAAAAGATAAAGGTGAGATTCCTTACAGAGGAATTCTTTTTTCTGGTGCTGCGATGCTTGCAGGGTTATTCTTTGGATTTGTCTTGCCAGAAAAGGTATATATTTTTCTAGTTAGTTCAGGTGGATTTTCTCTTCTTTTTACGTATGTGGTTATTTTAGCGACCCATCATAAATTTCGAAAGAAAAATGGTTGCCCACCTAAGGGGAAATGTCAACTACCAGGTTATCCATTTACTTCGTGGATAGCAATCATCAGTCTAGTTGGCATTATATTCAGCATGCCTCTAGTTCCCGGACAAGGATACGGTTTACTGGCAGGAATGATTTTAACTATCTTTTATTTAGGAATATTCCTTGGCAAGAAGATATTGTCTAAAAGATATGTTGACGGTAAAGGGAAGACCCTTGAAGAGGTACCTATTACTCCTTTAAAAACTCTTACGCCACAAACATATATGGAGTTTTCAGAAGAATTCCTACCTGAGCGACCAGAAAAAGATAGAGAACAGAAATAATAATTGGGACTGGTTTGAAGGCTTTCGGACAGGAGTTCGATTCTCCTCGTCTCCACCAAATATGTAAACAAAATCAGCTGAAATAAGCTGTTTTTTTGTTTGTGCAAAAGAGGGTTTCGATGGGATTGTGCCACACAGTATTCCAGCTCCACAAACTACTATTTGAGAGGGTATTGCTAGGTCATTTAAAAATGTTGGTTATATCTCTATTATGTCTTCCGAATTGTTTTAAGAATTGAATATACAACTTTCATCAGACTGATGATTGATGTTTTAGTTTTAGGCTTAGCATTTTCATGAGATGCTTCTTGACGGAGACTAATTTCTAGCTCTTTTGTTCTTTCGGGCACAAAGGCATATATAATATCTTCAATTTTAACACTCTTTTTCTTCAACTGCCTAAGAAGCCATTTTTCGGATTGATTTAACAATTCTAAATTTCGTTCTTGGATTTTGCCGTCAATAATTACCGCAATTGGTAAACCTTTATCTATAATAGAAATACCCATATGCCCAACGGTGATAGGTGTGTTTTCCACTTTGGGAAGAATACTAAGTTCTCCAATTGGTTCAAGTATTGCATAATCAATATCCGACACTTTGGGGTATCCTTTGCTCCTTAAAATTGATAATAATTGGGCAAGGGATATTGTTGTCTTTTCTAAATTATCTTCTACGATTTGACCGCTTTTAATTAGTAGAGTAGGCTCGCCTAAGAATAGCTTTTTACCCATAGAAGTTAGTGTTAGCCGTGCAAAAGCTATATGTAATACTGTGAGAATTCCTAAAGAAATTAATGTTGGCACATATTCTGTACTAATTAAGGGTTCTGAAACAACTGTGCCAATAATTATAATAGCAAGTAAATCATAAGGTGTCATTTGTACTATTGTGGACTTGCCTAATATTCTCATAGTAGCAATGCCTATTAGATATAAAGTCAGTACTTTAAAAAATATAATCATAGTTATTGCCCTCCTAATGTGTCACTATATTTTAGTTTCTCCTATACTTGAAAGGTTACACATAGTTATAGTTGGATGAACTCGGATAGGAGTTCGCAAAATCAGCTTATGGGGCTGGTTTTTTTGTTTATGTATAGATAAGGGGTTCGACGCGGGAATCGCTTTTTTAAAGATGAGAACATTCTCTGCAAAATGCCGCTTGAAAAAAGCACATGGGGAGAACTACTTTCATTCTGGTAAAAATAAAACCTACGTACCCTTGGAAAGTGCAGAAGAGGCCATAGGAAAATTGTCATCGTGATTGAGAGTATTTTGACTGGCGAAGGTTTTGTTGGTTGATTTTTGCTGGTTGTTCTTAATGGAAAAATTACTTGGTGAAATGTAGGAAGAATTAGTGTTGTATTTCATGTAAAATAGGATTGTGATAGTAACTAGAGGAGTGGTAATCTTGAGACAAGTTTATGCACCAGGTTGTGCACTTATGATCTATAAGCCGGAGCTTGCTGAAAAAATATTAGATTTTTTGAAAAAAGAGTTAGGAGAGCTACATGAACACTTAACATGTTGCAGACATGAACCAAATCTTGAAAGTAAAACACAGGTCATCAATATCTGTCCAGGCTGTGACAGAAGATACAGAGAACTTTATGAAGGATTTTCCACCATATCACTCTGGGAAATATTAGCCCAAAGTAAAACCTTTTCATTTCCTAATTATAATGGTATAGAAATGACTATACATGATGCGTGCCCTACACGTACAGAGGAAAGGGTACATTTAACAATTAGAAAACTCCTTGAAAGAATGAATATAAAAGTTGTTGAACCCACAAATACTCGAACCAAATCGGTATGTTGCGGGGACAGCTTTTACAGAGCATTACCTAAAGAACAGACAAAGGATCAGATAGATAAGGCAAAAGGACAGATGAAAAAACGTGCAAAAGAAATGCCTTGTGATAATGTAGTAGTTTACTGTGTTTCTTGTATAAAATCAATGCATATCGGTGGTAAAAAACCACGGTATATAATTGATCTTTTGTTTGATGAAAATACTTCGCTTGGCACTATTGAACCTGACGCATGGCATAATGAATTGCAAGGCTTCATAGACGCCCACTAATAAGGATGAGAGCAATGAAAAGACTATTGCAAATTTCTAATCAAATTTCTAATAATGAGAAGTGGCAAGCTCTTGTAAGTTGTGATGCAAGCTATGACGGTCTGTTTTTCTATGGTGTAAAAACTACAAGGATCTTCTGTCGTCCTTCATGTAGAGCAAAAACCCCTGTTCGTGAAAACGTGGTATTCTTTGATCACGCAATAAAGGCTATGGAAGAAGGATTTAGACCATGCAAAAAGTGCTGTCCTGATCAAATAACTTTTCAGCCGGATTTAGATCTAGTTAAAAAAGCTAAAGGCATATTTAATGCAAATTATAATAAGCAAATAGACTTAAAATATATTTCAAAACAGCTGGGAATTAGCAGAAATCATTTGACAAGATTGTTTAAATATCATACTAGTCTTACCATTTCACAATATATTACTAAATTAAGAATAACTAAGGGGGTAGAATTGATGGAAAAAACAGAAGTAAAAATTCTTGATATTGCCTACATGACAGGTTTTAATAGCCTATCTAATTTCTATAAATGCTTTAAAGAGCAGACTGGCTATACCCCTAACCATTACAGAAAAGGCAGAGGTGAAAGGTAGTGCCTATTTATTACTATGATACTGTCGTTGGTGAAATTGGTATAGCAGAAAAAGATGGAAAAATCACTCATTTACATTTTGCAAATGAGCCTTTACCACAAGTTCTCAACATATGCGAAACACCTATTTTGAAGGAAGCAGCTAGGCAGCTTAAGGTCTATCTTTCAGGTGAAATTAAGGATTTTTTCTGCCCCTTGCACCTGAAGGTACGGCTTTTATGAAGCAAGTTTGGGAAAGTCTTTGTAAAATACCCTATGGTAAGACGGTAGCTTACAAAGAGATAGCTGTAAAAATAGGTGTGCCAAATGCTGCTCGAGCTATAGGGCTAGCTAGTGAACTCGTTCAGCCAAAGCTACAGTAAAGAGGTGGGAGTCTTAGTGGTAGTTAGCCATCGGATAAATTGTGCTCCAACTGTAATTTTCTTTTCCAACTTATAATATTGAATCATCTGTTCCGCTTCTGGTGCCTTAAAAGGCGATGATGCCGCACCCTACTAAAATGACTGTAAAGTTTTTTAATGCAACTTTCCATTTGATTGTTCGTCTATACTATTATAGAACCATAAAGCTCTATGATCATAAAATGGGGGTAGCTCAATGTTTGAAAAAAGAGACAGAAGAATAATTTTTGTATGTCTAGCAATTATTATCTTTCTTAGCATGTCAAATTCAGCAAAGATGAAAGAAATGCAAAACCGAATCAATTACTTGCAGAGTGAGATAAGTAATATCAGTATGCAGGTATCAAATGAAGTGTCAGGGATTAGGGGAATCGTTGCTGATATGAGAGAGCAGGAAAGATGGTGGACACCTGCCCAAGTTCAGGTTGAGGATTTATCGAAAGACGAAGCAGTAGTAAGGGTCAAATGGCAGCTAAGAGATTATCAAGAAGATAGCAGGATTACCTTCAACTACAGAGATGGAAATATAGGTGAGTTTACAGAGATTGAGGCTGATAAAAAGTCAAACGGCTATTTTACAGTTAGATTACCCATCGATCCTCCCAAAGAGCCCATTGTAAATCTCCAGTTTAGTCAGGAAAGTAGTGTGGCCTCCAACGGACACTCGGTACAAGTAGAAGAAAAAGTACTAGATGAGCCTGAGTTATCATATGAATATTACATTTCCTCGCAAACACAGGGGAGCATACGTAATAGTGATGTGCTTAGCCTAAACCTGTGGGAAATAACCTATGGAATATTTAGTCCAATCAATGCTGATATCACCATATTGCAGAATGGCAATATTCGCGGTATGTTTCATTGGGCAGCTTCAGATGACAGCTATTATAAAGTGCAGGAAGTATACTTGGAGGCCAGAAATGCTGGCAATGTTTCACAGGAACGCTGGTTTTTTGACGATGCTGATTTATCGGATAGAGAAGTAAAAGTCCTGCATATAGATGTAAATCCTGGAAAAGACTATCACAGTCTATATTTAGTCATCAAATACAATGAAGGGTTAACTGTTGAGAGAAGAATTAATGGGTAAAAATCAAGAAATAGCATACTGGTTAACCATACCGATCCTCAGTATTAGTGGTGGTTTCCTTAATTATTAAAGTTCTCCCATTGATAATCTGAACGGGACTCAAAAATATGGAAAATATATCTAAAATCACCTACAATAATAGAGGAATATTACAATATTTTGCAGAATTATGCCACATAAATGTCCTTGCTGGTGTTTTCCAAATAGTGACTAGCAAGAAAGGTAAATTCTCAAATTTTTATACTAAAAGGTGATATATGTTTAATAATCAGCCAAAATCCCTGAAAAATGCTTTTTTTATGAAAAGATCAATATTAATCCCGAAGGAGTATAAAGAGGAGTTAACCCAAGAACTTCTGGAAATAAATTTAAATCGGGAAAAGACCCTTGGTTATATCCTGATCATAGTAGTATTGAGCTTACTAATCCTGAATACTATTGTTCTTAGGGTATTGAACTTGGATAAGTATGTTTTTCTGCCTTTTTCAAAACTACATTTATTATTGCTGTTACTACCGATGGTATTTTTAATTTTCTACAGAATAAAAGGCAAGTATTTTGATAAGCAAATATTCTCAAGGTTGTTGCATATATACATTTGTATTGTAGTTTTAGTTGTATGTTCTGTAATAGGACATCATAATATACTGATAAATCAGCAGCCATTTGCATATATCATTGCAATGTTTTGTATTGCCCCTATAGTTATACTTTCGCCTTGGGAGAGATATCTTATATTTCTTTTTCCATATGTTATTTACATCGGCAAAGCCTCAATAGCTTTAAATGACCAGAACTATTTGATAGAGGTTATTTTTTTCTCAACACTACTAACAGCATTGGCAATTTTTGTATCAAGTATTAATTATAATTCATATGTCAATGGCTATCTTGATAATAAAACTATCCTGAAAATGAATGAACAATTAAATAGTATGTATAAGGATACTGAGGATGCTTTGAAGGATCGTTCGCTTGAGCTAAATGAGGCTATAGAATATGAAAAATTGAGAACAGCTTTTTTTGCTAATATTTCCCATGAGATTAGGACACCTCTTAATGTAATACTCTCAGCCGAACAAATGATAAGGGTTAAGCTTGAAGACATTGCAGGTAATAGTAAAAAGGAAGAAGTTAACCACTATATGAATGTGATAAAGCAGAATTCTAACAGATTGGTACGCATTATAAATAATCTTCTAGATATAACTAAATTGGATGCAGAATGCTTTACTGTTAATCTGAAAAATTGGGACATAGTAAGAGTTGTAGAGGATATTTGCTTAGGCGTAGCAAAATATATTCAAGATAGAGATATAGAATTGATTTTCGACACAGATGTGGAAGAAAAGATAGTTGCATGTGATGCGGATAAAATTGAAAGAATAATGCTTAATTTACTTTCAAATGCTGTTAAGTTTACACCTGTGGGCGGTAGCATATATGTGAATCTTCATGAAAAAGAGAATAAAGTACTTATTATTGTCAAGGATACGGGTATAGGTATACCCATGGAAAAGAAGGACTGGATATTTGAAATGTTTGTACAGGTTGATAAGACAACAACAAGAAGTAGGGAAGGTAGTGGCATTGGTCTTTCTATTGTAAAATCTTTGGTAGAAATGCATGATGGGAGTATTAGGGTTATATGCGAACAAGGAAAGGGCAGCGAATTTATTATAGAAATTCCTGACAAGACAATACCAGATCTGGTAGATAAACAAGAAATTCCAGGTAATGAATTTACTCCGAACATCGACAAAATTAATATTGAATTTTCTGATATATATTAATAAAGTGTTTTGTCCTTTGGGATTCGTTGCTATTTATCTCTTCCTCGGTAAAGACTTGTTGCTATACTAGCTAAGAAATTCTCTTTTTTAAATCTATAGCTTTGTGCATACATAATTCATGACAGCACATACAATCAATACATATTTTCAGGGTATACAGGGACAACACCTTCACTATCAAAGTTCTTAATTATAGCACTTCTTTTTGCTACTTTTTCATATCCTGCCACCTTCATGCTTAGTGCAGTAGGTGCTATCCCAGCTATCTCGCCACCGGAGCTGTCACCTATCCATACAGTACATCCTTGTTGCCTTAAAATCCTCACTAATGCCCTGACAAATTTACAATGTGTAATTGCAGCAAATCTAAGATTCCACTAAAAAGTATCTCATACGATAATATATCCATTTATAAAACTCTGCTATTATTTAATAGTGAGGTTTTTGGCACAAACATCAGCTTTTTCGCTGATTTTTGTTTTAATCTTGCAATGAAAATGAAAATATCTGATAATTTTGAAAGAAATATAAAGGAACTATGACAATTAATGTTGAATATTGGTTGACAAAACTAACAGGGACTAGATAACAATTGAGATTTGGAGGTAACTATATGAAACTCAATCAAGATAAATATCGTTTATTGCTAGAACGCCTTCCAAACCCTTTTGCCTATCATAGGATTATTTTAGATAAGAAAGATCAGCCTATAGATTATGTAATTTTAGATGTAAATCTAGCTTTTCAAGAGATGATGGGACTTAAAAAAGTCAATATTATTGGCAAAAGAGTTACCAACGTATTACCTGGGATCAAATATTCCAACTTTGACTGGATTACTACCTACGGTAAAGAAGCAGTAACAGGTAAAAGCATTAGTTTTCAGCAGTATTCTGAGTGTCTAGATAAATGGTATACTGCTACATCTTTTAGTGATGAGCCAGGTTATTTTGCTGTGGTTTTTCATGATGTTACTGAGCGAACGCTAGCGGAGGATAAACTTACACAATATCAGGATATCGTCGAGAATATGCAAGTTGGTCTACATGTTTATCATTTAGAGAATCTTGAAGATGATAGATCTCTTAGGATGATTCTTACGAATCCTTCTGCAAGTTTGCATACTGGTTTAAAGAAGGAGAATGTTCTTGGCAAAACTATAGATGAAGTTTATCCAAAATTGCGTGCTATGGGTGTTGCAAAAAAATATGCTGATGTTGTTCGAACTGGTAACTCAATAGAATTAGATAATCTATATTATAGTGATCATAAAAATGTTCAAGTTCATTTTTCCATAAAGGCTTTTCCTTTACCGAAAAACTGTGTTGGTGTATCTTTTGAGAATGTAACTGACCGCAAACAGGCGGAGGAGGCATTACAGGAGAGCGAACGTAGCAAATCAGTACTACTGTCAAATATACCAGGCATGTCATACAGATGCCATTATGACTGTAATTGGACTATGGAATTTGTATCGCAAGGATGCCATGAACTGACTGGATACAAGCAGGAAGAACTTCTCTATAATCGGTCCATTTCATTTAATGACATAATTTTACCAGAATATCATGAACAAGTACGGAAAGCATGGGAAAAAGGGGTTTCTTCCTGTGAACCAGTTGGCGTAGAATATCGGATTCGTTCAGCTAACCTTGAAGAAAAATGGGTTTGGGAGCAGGGAGTTCCCGTTTATAATGAAGAAGGTGAAATAGAAGCACTAGAGGGGTTGATTATTGATATAACTGACCGCAAGCAGGCGGAAAGGGCCTTGTTTGAACAGGCCCAAAGGCAGGAATTGGCAGCTCAATTGGCTACCAGCTTTTTAAATAAAAGTCTAAATCATATTCACAAAGACATTGAAGATGTCCTTATGGTGATTGGCAATGTTATGTATGCCAATCGATGTTATCTTTTAGAATTCTCGGCTAATAATAAGATTATGTCTAATACATACGAATGGTGTTCTGAGGGCGTTAAACCTAAAACCGATGCAACTCAGAATCAGCCTATGGAACCCTTACCGTGGTTGTATGAGCAGATTATGAACAAAAAAACTGTTCATATCAATAAAGCAGATGATCTACCTTTTGAAGCAAATGTAGAAAGGCAGGAGTTTCAACGGCATTCTATACAGTCTCTTATTTGTGTACCAACTATTGTAGAGGATAGGGTTACAGGCTTTATTGGTGTTGATGCCGTTTGCTCAGAGAGCCGATGGAATGAAAACGATGTTTTAATACTGCAGATAGTTGGAGGCATTATTTCAAGTGCTATTAAAAGGGGAAGGTTAGAAAGTGAATTAACTCAGCTAACATTTTACGATCAGGTTACTGGTTTATACAACCGCAATTTTTTTGAGGAAGAGATTCGTAGGTTAGATACTGATAGACAGTTGCCATTCAGCATCATTGTGGCAGACTTAAACGGCCTCAAGCTTGTAAACGATACTTATGGGCATAGTGTGGGGGATGAAATGCTGGTAAAAAGTGCTGAAGTTTTAAAAAAGTCTTGCCGGGAAGAAGATATTGTTGCCCGCTGGGGTGGGGATGAGTTTGTAATCCTTCTACCCCAGACATCTGCAAACCAAGTAGGTGCAATATGCAAAAGAATTATTAAAAAGTGTAACGAAACATATGTGGAAGATATCCCCTGTTCCATGGCTTTAGGTGTTGCAACCAAAAATAGTGGAGAGAAAGATATTCCAGAGTTATTGAAAGAAGCAGAATACATTATGTATAAGAATAAACTCACCGAAAGTAAAAGTGCAAAAAGTGTATTATTTAAAGCCATCTTAAAGACTTTGGAAGAAAAAAGCCATGAAACAGAGAGTCATGTACGGCAAATGCAATTTATTGGTATGAAAATTGGTGAGAAACTAGGACTTCCTGAATCAGAGATGTCTAGGTTATATCTCTTAATCAGTATGCATGATATAGGAAAAATAAATATTCCTGAGGATATATTAAGGAAAAAGGGTAACTTAACGCAAGAAGAATGGGAGATTATAAAGAAGCACCCCGAAATAGGATGCCGCATTACGCGCTCAACGGAAGAGTTTGCTCATGTTGCAGGTGATATTTTATGTCATCACGAAAAATGGGATGGGTCAGGATATCCTAGAGGAATTAAGAAAACAGAAATACCTTTATTGGCAAGGATAATAGCTATTGCGGATGCTTATGAAGTTATGTGCAATGGAAGACCGTACAAGGCACCATTATCGCAAAAAGAAATCATTGATGAATTCAAAAACTGCGCTGGGAGTCAATTTGACCCTGATTTGGTAAAACTGTTAATAGAAATATTGGAATGGGGTCAGGCTTGACAAATTGACATTTTGCGTTGTTATCAATAGCAGGCCTAGATATTATTATAAGATAATTAGAATGTCAGCATTTCACATAAAACAGCTAAACCGATCAATTAGGTCTGTTTATATCAAAAGGTATTTTTTTCCTAAAATAATACTTAACCTTCGTACACAATAAATAAAGGACCGGGCGTTTTATAAAAATTCCCGGTCCTTCACTTGTAGTAGACATATTTCATTAACCTACAAAACTATTATTTTTGGAAGTTATCTAACAGGAACATTAATAACCTGACCAGCAAGAATGGAATTAAGATTAGTAATTTGTGGATTGACTTGCAAGATTTCTTGTACGGATACATTGAAGCGGGCAGCTATAATAAAAAGTGACTCTCCTGGCCTTACTGTATATCTGACTATTCCTGGCGCTACAGTAGGACCAGGTTCACATTCAGCCCCTAAAGCCGTCCATGTTTCAAAATCTACGATACCTGTAACTTCAATTTCCCGGACACTACGTTGGAATGCCAAAACTGCAGCTTGAGTCCTTGGACCATATATTCCATCTATAGGTCCTGGGTTAAATCCTGCAACATTAAGAAGTATCTGAAGCCTACCGACATCAGGTCCCCGATCCCCTTGTCGAATTCAATGAATTACTGCTCCTGATGTAATGTCGGGAACAGCAATTTATATTTTGTCTGGGGTTTAAACTTTTTTAAGAGTAGGAATTGGATACTTTATCCGATGGCTAACTACCACTAAGACTCCCCGCCTCTTGCTCTGCACTGGTATTTCTACGCATTGCAAAAATCACAATGCTAGAACTACTGGCGTAGTGGGAGATAAGTGGTACTAAGCCCCTGGATAACGGTTTCTAATATTCAGATGGAGTCAAAACTCCACCTGAATAAAGAATCCTGTTTATTAGCTGGTATATTGTGTTTACAAATGCTAAAATAAGCATATAATAAAAACGAATACTATATTCATTTTTATGGGGGGATTATGGTTCAGTACAAGAAGGATGAAATCAAACAAAGAATTGACACCGCTGCATTAATTGTATTTGCTGAAAAGGGTTATAGAGGTACTAAAATATCCGACATAGGAGAAACTGCTGGTGTTTCTGTAGGAAATATATATACATATTACAAGGGTAAAGAGGAAATTTTTTACTCCATTATGCCAGAGGATTTATTGGATACCTTTAAATCCCTATTAATGGATAAAATATCAGCACTCAAAGTAAAAAATAATCTACATTTGGATCAATTTTGGTTAATAAATAATGAAGTTATTGAGTTTATGGTTGGGAATCGTGAGCGTATTTTAATCCTTCTCAAGAAAAACCAAGGCACAAAATATGAACATGCTAAAAAAGATTTGATTGGTTTTCTTTTGGGTTTCATTAAAGATAATTATACTGTAGCAGAAAGTAATATTTTAAGTACAAGTAAATCGGATTTAGTAATAGTAATTATCTATGAAAATCTTATTAATACAATACTTAATATTTTAGAACTAACAAAAGATCTTAATGAAGTACGAGAGTATTTAAATATTGTTAATTCATATCACTTATTTGGAATAATGAGCTTGTTTAGACAAAAGCATTAGCAAATAATAGTGACATTTGAAGGAGTTGATGTTTATGGATCTATATAAACAGAACGAGGAAGAAGAAAAAGTTCGTTTAAAATCTACTTTAAAATTCATAGAAGTGGAAATGGCTGAGTTAAATAAAACACTAGCTAGGAGAAAAGAGGAGCTTTTAACCATTAGAACGGATATGTGGGAGAATACAGCACACTCTTCAAATGACTTTACAAAGCTTACCGAGATGAATCAATATCTTGCTATTGAAAATAACCAGGTGGTAAGCTGTCAAAATACTGTCAAGGAAATTGATAAATATCAAAAAATGCTTTCATGCCCATATTTTGGACGATTTGATTTTATTGAGGAAGGTACAAAGGAAAAAGAAGAAGTATATGTTGGCATGTACAATGTAATGGATTTATCCTCCTTTAATATTCTTGTTTATGATTGGCGAGCAGCTATTTCAAGTATATTCTATGAGCATGAATTAGGAAATGCTAGCTATCAAGCACCAAGTAAAATTATAGCTGGAAAAGTAAAATTGAAGCGTCAATATAAAATATATGATAGTGAATTGAAGTACTTTTTTGATTGTAGTTTAAAAATCGATGATGAAATGTTACAGCAGGTACTATCTGGAAATGCCTCTCCCAAAATGAGAAATATAGTAAATACCATTCAGAAGGAGCAGAACAGTATTATTCGAGATTTAGAAAATGAGTTACTAATTGTTCAAGGAGTTGCAGGAAGCGGAAAAACCTCCATTGCTTTGCATAGAATAGCTTATTTACTATATCAGGGCATGAATCAAAACCTAAAGGCAAAGAACATGTTAATTATTTCTCCAAACAAAGTATTTGGGAGATATATATCTGGAGTTCTCCCTGAACTAGGAGAAGAAAACGTTCAACAAATGACATTTGATGATATTGTCTCCATACTTTTGCAAGATAGATTGATGACAGAAAAAAGCGTTGAACAGCTTGAAGCTCTAGTGAGTTACAAAAATCAGGAAGATTTGGAAAGACGCCAAAAATCCATAAATTTTAAAGGATCAAAGATATTTGTTCAAATCCTTAATAGAATGCTTCAGTATTATGAAAGAAATTTGATAAGCTTTGAGGATATTTACTTCCAGAATCAGATTATTATTACGAAACAACTACTGAAAGCACGACTTATTAATGATAAAACGGGAAGACCTTTGGCTAAAAGATTAAAAGCAATTGAAGAGAATATTTTTAAAAGAATTCATCCTTTGAGAAGAGAAAGACTGAAGAAGATTGAAGACCTTGTTCAAAACGTTGAAGGTCGTGATCTGGAAATTAAAGCTTTTAGCAGATTACTTTCTATTAAAGAAGCGAAAAGATTATTAAAGATAATTAGAAGATTTACGGAGATTGACTATGTACAAATATATCACATGCTTTTTGCAGACAAGGAGCTCCTATTCAGGCTGGCTGGAGATTTGAAGCTGCCAAACGATATAGAACACATTGTAGAATTGACTAGAGAAGACATAGAAGGTAACGTTTTGCGTTACGAAGATTGTGCTCCATTACTATATCTAAAATTAAAGGTTGAAGGTAGTGATGCTTTTTCAGGAGTCAAAGGAATTAAACATGTAGTGATTGATGAAGCTCAAGACTATCTTCCATTACATTATCAAGTATTTAATACTCTCTTTAGGGATGCAAGATATACTGTCCTAGGGGATGTTCATCAAGCAGTGAATGGAGATACCAACTTATCCATCTATGATAAAATTAGCGACATATTATCTAAAAGAACAACAACACATCTATCCTTAAATAAGGGCTACAGATCTTCCTATGAAATTAGCTCCTTTACACAACGAATATTGAACCTTAATCAGGATTATGAAAGCATTGAACGGCATGAAGCTCACCCAGAAATTATTCATAAGCATAGTACACAAAGCATGGATGATGCTGTAGTCAGTAAGGTTAAGGACTACATTAAACAAGGTTATGAAACAATAGCTATTATTTGTAAAAGCACGGTTCAATCAAAAGCACTCCATAATAGACTAAAGGATTTTATTCCTATAAACCTAATAAATTCTACCGATAAAGAAGTTCTATCTGGAGTAATGATTATTCCAGGATATTTAGCAAAGGGGTTAGAATTTGATGTTGTATTGGTTTATGATGTTTCTAGTGAAAATTATTGGAATGAGCGTGACAAAAATCTGCTATATATATCTTGCACAAGAGCACTACATAGATTAGTGCTTTACTATACTGGAAATAAAAGTAGTTATATACCTAGCTAATCTCGCTTGGTTTGTGATACGTCCTAACCATAATTAGGAAGTTTGGCCTATATAAGGATGCAGCCAGATATGTTAATATTCAACCAATAAAGCATATATGGAGGGATTTCATGAAAAGGAATGTGCTAATAATTCTTGCATTGCTGTTGACGTTTCTACTTAGTCTTGGAGGGCTGGCTGTAGCAGCTCCCCCTGAGCATGCGGGTGGGCCAAATGCGTCAATAGACAGCCTTGACTATGAGGATGATCTATTTTTTGACGATGACGAACGTAATACTAAAGAAAAATCTGAGCAGGAGAAAAAACAGGAAAAGGAAACACCTCAGGGTTTACAGGGGAAAGGTACCCCGCCTGGTTTGCAAAATAAAGGTGGTTTACCGCCCGGAATGCAGGGTAGAGATGTACTTCCACCTGGTATTCAAATGAGGTTTGCAGAAGTTTTACAGGAAAAACCAGTTGAGCCCGGATTAGTAATATCGGGTGACAGGTTCATTGTTATACCTGACGATGAAACGCTAACATCAGATTATAATGCGGTATTTGTAGATGAGAATGGGGAGAAAACAAGTGTAACTGTAGACTGGAGCATTGAAAATGATGATGAGATTGCCGGAATAAGTTTTGAAGATGGTACTTTAGAAGTAAGCCTCGATGCAGAAAGTGGCACTATAACTATATCTGCTCTTTATACAACTGGGGACGAAGAATTTTCTAAGACCCTTAAGGTAGAACTTTACAAGCAGGAAATTAGTGAAATCAAAATAGAAGGTCCGGAGTATATCACCTTCATGGAAGGCCAAGAAGATTTCATTAATGTAGATTATACTGCATTGGTTTTAGATCAAAAAGGATCAGTAATAGAGAATGAGACTGTGGAATGGAGCATAAGTTCTGAGCTTGATATTACAAGTGAAGAGGATAATAGGGTGAGATTAGAAGTTCCGGCGGAAGAAGGGGAATTCACCGTTACGGCAGAGAACGGTGAGGTAAGTGAAACGCTGGAGGTTATAGTGTATTCTCCGGAAGTTAATTCAGTGGAAATTTCAGGACCTAAATATGTGGCGTTGACAGAAGATGACGAAGTCCCACTTGTTTTAGAGTATTCTGCAGCAGTTAAAGACCAGGAAGGCAGAGACATGGAAAAAACAGTTAGCTGGCTTCTTGCGGAGGATGACTATGAATATATTAAGATAGATAATGGAGAAGTAACTTTGAGTGAACTTCCGGAGGAAAAGCTTGTATTTACTCTGAAGGCAGTATATGTTGTTGATGATGAAGTACTGGATGATGAACTGGAAGTTACTGTATACTATCCTTATGTTGCCGAAGTCTTTATAGCTGGGGACGAAGAAGTAGCTATACCGTCTGAAGGAGAGATTGAAAAGGAATATAAGGCTTCTGTTCTGGACCAGTTTGATTATGAAATGCAAGGAATAGCAGTAGAGTGGTATTTGACCGATGAAGATGGGGAAGAAATTACAGAACTAATTGGTGTAGAACTGGATAATGGAAAATTAACCGTAACCGACGAAGCTGAGGAAGGATCTTTTGGACTCTGGGCAGTTTATGAAGAAGATGTTTTTGGCACTTTTGAAGTAGAGCTTTATTAAAACCAGGCCTAAGACATAATCCGCTGTCTCTGGTAATGTTCTAAAATGTAGCAATAAAAAGTAAACATGGTTTCCACTAGAAGGATCTCCGGTATTAATTTATGGAGGTCCTTCTATCATTCATACTCTTTGTTCTCCAAAAAAGGTACTTCCTTCCCAAGATATTTCTGCGAGTCATATTTTACTCAATAATTTTCCAAATATCTTTTACAAAAAAATTAAAGCCCAATGGGCCTTCTTTCACATTATGCTACCCAAACTAAAAAAAGGGCTAAAGGACCATTGCCTTAGATCTGTAGTTATGTAAAGCAATTATTAGTATTATTTAATAAGGGGTTGGAGTTTGATATTGTATTAGTCTATAATGTTTCTAGAGTTCTTCATAGGTTACTACTTTACGGGTTTTGATGGGGGAGGATGATTGATTGCATGGGTATTAAGATATTGACTGACAGTACAAGCTATATTAATGAAGCGGTGAGAGAGTCATTAGATATAGCCGTTGTGCCACTTAGTGTAGATTTTGGAGATAATGCTTTTAAGGAAACGGAAATAGATAATAAAAGCTTTTATGAAATGATGAAGAAAAAGGGTATTCCCAAATCTTCACAGCCCTCTATAGGCGATTTATATAATGAGATGGAAGGCATAGTAAAAGTAGGTCATAGTCTGCTAGCTATTTTTTTATCTTCAGAAATGAGTGGCACATACTCAACAGCCAATACGGCCAGAGATATGATTTTAGAGAATTACCCTAATGCCAAGCTAGAGATTATAGATTCTCGGTCAAATTGTATGCAGCTAGGATTTGCAGTCATAGTAGCAGCAAGAGCTGCTATGGAAGGTAAAACCCTAGACCAAGTAAAAAAAGTAGCTGAAGAAAATATGAAAAAAAGTCGGTTTTTATTTATACCAGACAGTCTAGAATACTTGGAAAAGGGCGGAAGGATTGGGAGGGCAAATGCTATAATCGGGAACTTCTTAAAAATCATTCCCATACTAACTGTAGAAAATGGTGTAACTACAATATTTAAAAAGGTTAGAACAAAGAAAAAGGCTGTATTAACCATGGTAGAGCAAGTGTTAGAGGATATTAGAACTCTAGGATTAGGAGAAATTATAGTTCATCATATAGACTGCATAGATGAAGCAAGAGAACTAGCGAATGATATGAAGCAGATTTTAGATGTAGACATTAGTATCCAAGCTATAGGTCCGGTAATCGGATTACACGTTGGTCCTGGTGCCATAGCTATTGCATATTACACGGGGTCAGGCTTTACACGGGGTCAGGCTTGACAAATTGACATTTTGGCTTGTCATCAATTGCAAATCTAAACATTATAAGATAATTCTAATGTTAGGTTTTATAAAAATTTAGTAGCATATATGGTATAATCCTCTTGTATAAATATCACACAAGGGGAATGAGAGACAATGAAACTCAGACAAATAACTAGGTTGGTTTTTTATGCATTGTTTGTTTTTGGGATTGTTTTTTCCCTGTTTGCATCACGGTTTTCCGCGCTAATTGAGTCCGGTTATTCCACAAAATTATACTATTGGACTATAAGGCCTTATTCTCTATTGACGGGCCTTTTCCCGTTTTCAGTAAGTGAGCTGATAGTTGTATCAATAGTAGGTTTTATAATGTATAAAGTAGTCAGAACAATTGTCATCTTGAACAGGAATCCAAAGTGTTTTATCAAAGAATTACCGAAAAAAGCTGTTAGGCTACTCCTTACCTTGGCTGTTTTATATCTGGCTTTTAACCTGATGTGGGGATTTAACTACAATCGAATGACCTTCGCTGAAATATCCGGTTTACCAGTAGAATCTGCCTCCGTGGAAGAGCTTGCTGAATTAGCTATACATTTGACACATTGGGCCAACGACTTGCGAGAGCAAGTAGCCGAGGACGAACGAGGTGTAATGACCCTACCAAATGGGATTCGGGATATGTTTGGCCGGGCAAATCTAGGATACGAGAGGGCAGCGGAAATCTATCCGGAACTGGGGGGTCAATACGGCAGACCTAAGGGAGTAATGCTTTCACCCTATTGGTCTTATACTGGTATTGGTGGAGTATTCTTTCCTTTTACAGCCGAGGCTAATATAAATACCAATATGCCTCACTTCATGCTTGCCTCCACTACTACCCATGAGATGGCTCACCAGCGTGGCTTTGCCAGAGAAGATGAGGCAAATTATATAGCCTACCTGACCAGTACATTACATCCGGATCCTGACTTTCAGTATTCTGGAGTAATGCTGGCCCTGACCTACACAATGAATACACTATATAGATACAACCCAGAAACCTGGATCGAGGTTAGAAATGAGTATAGTGAAGGGGTTAATCGTGATATTGAGGACATGAAAAAATATTGGACTCATTATCAAGGCCCTATTGATCAGATATCCACCAACATAAACAACACCTATCTCATGGCTAACCGGCAAAAGGACGGAGTGAACAGTTATGGCAGAATGGTTGACCTAATGTTGGCTGAGTTTCGGGGTGCATCTATAGAAGATTAGCGTATAAATTTGAAAAATAAATCAGATATATATTTAACCTGTCACTTTAATGGAAGCTATCAATAAACCAGATACTGGTCTATTTTTGTAATGAATTAAAAAAACTAGGTAAGATCAAGAAAGTCTTGTTGCAGACAAGTTGACAATTTTGCTTTATCTAACGGCTAACCGGTGAAGGGACGGAGTGAACAATTAAGGCCCGAATAGGAATCTTATCTATCCATCAACCCTTCTTAAAACAAAGCACTACCTCAGTCCCCTTACCTTCCTTAGTATCCATAGTCAAAGTGCCACCTAAACGTTGGGCCCTATAATGCATATTTGTTAGACCCTTACCTTTAGAAGCATCGCTTCTTGAGTATCCTTTGGGGTTATAGCCTATACCATTATCAATTATTCTAATAGTAATATCATTATGAAGCCCTTCTTCAATGAAAATCTTTACTTTTGAAGCGTTGGCATGTTTTATAATATTAAACAAGGCCTCTTGGACTATATGAAATACATTGTTCTCTTGTGCTTGTTGTAAATATAGTTTACCTTTTGATTTATCTATCATGTCAATATTGACCATGGATATACTACGAAACTCATGAATTAGATTTGTTAGCATATGCTGTAGACTGCCCTCAGTTTCTTTGCCTAAATCTACAATATAACTTCTAAGTTCAATTAGTGCATTATTAAGCCTTTTCTTAACAGTTTCTAAATGTTCGTTTGCTTTTACTTGCTCTCCATTTTTAAGCATGTCTTGGCTTGTTTCTATTACTAGACCTGCTGCATAAATGGATTGAATAACCCCATCATGTAAATCTATTGAGAAGCGCTTCCTCTCCTTCATAAGAACACTCAGTCTCTCAGCCTCTTCCACACGCCTCTGTTGCTCCACATTGAAAATGGTTATTGTACGAATAATTGTATAAGCCATTAATAAGCCTAAGGCAGTTCTGAAGTGCTGTACGGGCATACCGGTCAGTTGAGTAAAGGTTGAAGTATTCAACACAGTTCCAGGCCAAAAATTTATGGGAAAAGTTATTAATCCTGAAAAAAAGCCATAAGCGCCAAATATAGCAGCTGAGCCTAAGCAATGGTAATAGGCAGATTTTAAGCGCAGTCTTTTTAATACTGGAAGCTGAAGAATTAATCCTACACTTACTAAAATAGATCCTGGAAGGGCTAGTACATATCTTGACCAGGCTATGCTGTTAGCATTCCAAGTTCGAAGATCATCTGTGGGTAGAATAATTAAGTCAATTATTATGAACTTAGTAGCCCATATTACTGCTAGAATCAAGGGTAAATATCTTAATTGAGTATATTTACCCTTAGAGGCAATTACTAAATGGATTCCAAATAAAAATAGGAATGTAGAGGATATTCCAACTGTTAGGACATCAATCACATGAAGTGTAAAAATATCTAACAAAGCAATCTCATACATATGAAGTAACTTAGCAACTTTACTCCATTCTGCAAGAGCTTGAATTAAGCCAAATACTGATAAAAACCACAGAGGTTTAGCTAAAATGAAGCTGCTATCTTTTCTGACTTGAGATGCAATTACAACGGCCATTGTAAAAAAAGCGAGACCATAAAGAGAATATGTTAATATCATTTTATCACTAAATATCCCCATTTTTTTCCTCCCCTTAGGTATTCTTTCAATGATGCTGCTTATTATAAATTTACAATTAATTATAAACTATTTTTGTGTATAAGTCCCTTACTTAATCTGAACCTCTTTCAATCAACGAGTTACATGACATAAATAGGAAATTTGTAAATATAATTTTATAGTACCTACTAAAATTAACCAAGGGGTGCGAATTATCTATTAGACAATACAAAAAAATAAAAGGAGAGATTGATATGAGAAAAAGTAGAAGGTTAATAGCATTACTTATTACATTGGTGTTCGTCATGATTTGTTCCTTACCTGTCCTAGCAGGTAACAATGGGCAGGGTGTAGGCAAGGGTCTGTTAAAGAAAGCCGAGAAAGCCAAATATGAGCAAACCATAACTGAGTATTTAGAAATGGCTCAGAATAAGATTAAGGTTAGAAATAAGCATATTAATTTTGATGTACCTCCAGTAATAAAAGAAGGGCGTACACTAATACCAGTAAGAGCTATCACCCAGGGATTAGGAGCTGAAGTGGACTGGGATGAAAAAAATAAAATTGTTACCGTTACCAGGGGAGATATTGAAATAGAGTTTGACTTGGAATCTGGTGAAGTCTTTGTAAATGGTAAAGAAGTGGAAATTGATGTACCACCTGGTAAGATTAACAACAGAGTTTTCGTACCTTTAAGGTTTATTTCAGAAGTTTTAGGTGAAAAAGTAAAATATAATCCTGATAATGATGAAATTAATATTGGTGATGAAGTAGGAGACATTAAAGGATATGTTTCCGAAATGATAGATGATAAACGCGAAGCTATTGAAGATGTTATGGTAATTGTGTTTGAAGAAGATGAAAGGATTCAAAGAGTAAAAACTGATGAGGATGGGCAGTACATTCTAAAGGATATTCCTACTGGCACATATACCCTGGAATTTAGCCATGATGACTATAATACGGTTTCAAGGGATGATGTGGAGGTAAAAGAAGATAGAGTAACTACTACCAACGTTATAATGTCAAAAGTTGAAACTGAAGTTGGGGATGTTACTGGAAAAGTTACAATAGATGGCACCAGAACAGGAATCAGCAATGTATATGTGCGTGTATATGATGGAGATGATTGGGTTAAAAGAACTACTACAGATAGAAATGGCGAATATACAATCAATGATCTGCCTGTTGGCACCTATAGGTTAGAGTTTAGCCATGACGACTATGAAACCGTAAATGTGCGTGGAACAGTAAAAGACGGTGAAACAATAAGAGTTAATGCAACAATGAGTCCAGAAATTGAAGAAGGTTTCATTAGTGGAAAAGTTACAAAAAGCAACACCACAGTTGGAATCAGAAATGTATATGTGCGTGTATATGATGGGGATGATTTAATTGTAAGAACTAGAACAGATAGCAATGGAGAATATACCACTAGCAATGTACCTTTTGGAGATTATAGTTTAGAGTTTAGCCATGCAAACTATGAAACTTTTACAATGGATGTCTCAGTAGAAGATAATGAAACAATAGTAATTATACCAATGGTAGCAAAAGAGTAACATAGCAAAATGTTTATAGGTTTTGCAAAAAAGTCAACCTAAGGGTTGGCTTTTTAATTAGATTTTTTAAATAAAAAAATCTAGATGGGAAAAGCTAAGCTTAATATTTTAAATATTTGGAGGTAATGGGATGGTTTTTACAAACCTCCGCACCAAAACTGAAAAAAAGCAAAAACAGGTGGATGTCCAGGAAGCATATAATTTATGGGGTATTTTGCAAACAAAATATGTAACTATAGAAAAACTAAAGATTTGGGAGAATTTCACCCATGATATGGACCTGAAGCTTATACTTGCCAGGCACCTTAAAGAAATAATGGAGAATGCCACAATATTAGAAAAGGAAATGACAACATATGGGATTAAAGGCCCTGGACAGAATAGATACGCTATGAATGCTCCGGTTAATCCAGAAGCAGTACATGATCAATTTATTGCCGATGATTTCTTTGTGTATTTGCAGGAACATGTGGAAAATTTATTAAGGGCATTTAGAACTAGTATGAATAATGATTCTGTTCGGGGACTTTTTAAAAAGCTGTCAGTAAAGACTATCAATCAGCAGAATGAGGTTGTTGGATACTTAAAACTCAAAGGCTGGTTGGAGACACCCCCCTTGTATCAGAGTATCAACAAGAACATTAAGGAAAAACTATCAACTATTGACGCCTATCATCTCTGGGATCATTTAGGCTACCGTTACGATAATCGACGTCAAACACAGCTATATCAGGCCTTTACTTTTGACGGTGATTACAAAATGATTCTAAAAGTTGGAATTAACCAATTAACAAAGCATGCTCAGCTACTTGAGAAAGAACTGCAATATTTTGGTATTCCCTTACCGAAGAAACCTCCCGAGGTTACAGTTTCTCCTGGAAATACTGAGTTATTTGAAGATGATTACACATACCGGATTATCATGATAGGTATCCAAGGAGCATTAACCATTCACGCTCAAGCTTTAAAACAATGTACCTTTAATGATAGGGTTAGAAACATTTTTAAAAAATTACTGTTAGAAGAAGTCGACCTCTTAGATAATTACATTAAGTTTGGCAAAACCAAAGGTTGGCTCAATCCAGGCCCTGGCTACCATCCTTAAAGCTAATCCGCGCGTTGCTGTAGAAGAAAACCTACAGTAATTTACTAAAGATATAAAATAATATATAATTAATAAAAGAAGGTTTGAAGGGCTAGTCCTTCAAGCCTTTTTGGCACTATCAAAAAGTTTCATGATATTATAATAAAGAAAATTGGGTATGATTAAGACATAGAATTGATGGGGGGTGAAAGAATGCCTACGATTACTTATGATGGTCCAGCTTTGCCTCTAGAGAATAAACGAACTGCTGCTAAAGAAATAACTGATACTATTTCTAAGGCAACTAAGCTAGATCCATCTAATATTGTTGTTATTTTTAAAGAAAACGCGCCTGAAAATGTGGCTGTAGGGGGCAAACTCATTGTTGACCGGAAAAAAGCGTAACCATCCTATTCTACAAAAAATCTTCACAAAAACTTTAATTTTTGTCCCATATAATTATGGTAATCTATACTCATAAGGTAAAAACAGAGATTTAGAAATCTATATATTTTAAGGGAGGACTATTATTTATGAAAGAATTAAGAGGTACTAAAACAGAGAAAAACTTACAGGAAGCTTTTGCTGGTGAATCCCAAGCACGAAATAAGTATACATACTGGGCTAGCGCAGCAAAAAAAGAAGGCTATGAGCAGATCGCTGGGGTATTTTTAGAAACCGCTGATAATGAAAAAGAGCATGCTAAAAGAGCTTTCAAGTTTTTAAGAGGCATAGGAGATACAAAAGAAAATCTAGAAAATGCTGCCTCAGGTGAAAATTTTGAATGGACAGATATGTATAAGCGAATGGAAGAGGAGGCTAAAGAAGAAGGCTTTGATGAGATTGCAGAATTCTTCCATGAAACAGGTGAAGTAGAAGAAGAGCATGAGAAGAGATATAGAGCATTATTAGACAACATTAAAAAAGGAAGAGTATTTAAACGTGAAGAGGTAGTAAAATGGCATTGTAGGAACTGTGGTTATGTGCACATAGGCAAAGAAGCACCAGAAGAATGCCCCGCTTGTGTTCATCCTCAAGCCCACTATCAAATACTTCCAGAAAATTATTAAGAAAATATATCTGCCTGCTGTTGGCAACTAGGTATAGGAACCATACATAACGTGCTATTTTACTCATGGCACGTTATTTACTTTTCTATAGTTTTATTTCCTAATAAATCCAAATAGTTTATAAAGTGCCTACTAAAATTCACCAGATCCTGCGAATATACTGTTAGATGAGAAAATATAATATATCTAAAGGAGATGTTAGTTTGAGAAAGAATAAGAAATGGTTAGCTATACTTATCGCTTTATTTTTTGTAATGAGTTTTTCCTTACCTGCTTTAGCAGGCAATCCCCAAGAGCAGGGAGTTGGTAATGGGCTAGACAAGGTTAAAGGCCAGCTGAAACATGAAAGGAATATAACAAATTTTAAGGCAATGGAAAAAAACATGATTAAGGTTAGAAACATGGACATTGATTCTGAACTTCCCTCAGTTATCAAAGAAGGGCGTACACTAATACCAGTTAGGGCCATTACCCAAGGCTTGGGAGCAAGCGTAGAGTGGAAGAATGAGATAGTTACTGTTTCAAGAGATGATATTGTCATAAAGTTTTATCTAGACGTAGAAGACGAAGACAATTATGGTAGGGTTACTGTAAGTAAGGATGGTGAAAGAGCACAAGATGTTGAAATTGACGCTCCTCCCGGATTTATTAACAACAGAGTTTTTGTACCCCTTAGATTTATTGCAGAAACGTTTGGTCTAAAAGTAAGTCATGATAAGAATACTGGTAAAATAAATATTGATGATGAAGAGGAAGATGAAGAGGAAGGCACTATTAGTGGTGAGGTTATAGATGAAGAAAAAGATCCTATTGAAAATGTAAAAGTATCTTTATTTATAGAAGATGATGAAGAGGATTACACTTATACAGATGAAGATGGTGAGTATGATTTTGAAGATATCCCATTTGGAAGATACACTATAAAATTCAACCACTATTTATATCAACCGGTCTCTAGAGCAGTATACGTTGATGAGGATGTACCACCTGTTAATATAGAGATGGAAGCAATAGACGATGACGATTTATTTGTTATTAGAGGTATGGTTACAGATGATGATGATAAACCTCTTGAAGATGTTAAGGTTAGCCTTAGCGTAATGCTTGATGATAAATATGAAGAATATGGAGAGGTTGATAGTACTGGTGATGATGGAAAATATTCAATAGATGTACCAGCTGGTACTTATTTGCTGGAATTTAGCCTAGATGAATATGAAACCAAAGAAATTAAGGTTATTGTAAAAAACACAAGAAGAGTCAAGAATGTTACATTAAGTTTTGATGACTAATAGGCACTAAATTCTTTAGATCAGATTGGAAGTATCTCTAATACACGTACTGCTTTGATGCAGTACGTGTATTTTTATGTGGTGAATGTGGAAAATGGATTCTAACCTAAAAGATTAAAGCCAACAAAATTATTGGCCTTTTCATTCAGGAAAAACGTCTATCAATAAACAGGATATCCCCTTGATAACTTGGATGCTTCAATATCACAAATTTCATGCATCTATCTTCATAGCAAATTCATAAATTATCCACAACATGCCCAAGCTATTTCTGTTATTATAAGACTTATGATTATTGTTTAACTTACAGGGAGGTTTGAATGTGGATAAGCTATTAAAAAATAAGAAGCTTTTAGTTTCGCTATTTGTAGCATTATTATTGGTTCTATTGTTCATAAACATGACTGCTACTCCAGAAAGTGATAATAAAGTAGTCAGTATTAATTCTCAACAAGCTAGAGATCTAATTGAAAGTGAACCTAATTTAATTATATTAGATGTTCGTGAGCCTCATGAGTTTCAAGGGGGGCATATTCCAGGAGCGATTTTAATACCTTTAGGCATTTTGCAGGAGCACCTAGATACCCTAAACCCAGATAGTCCGATACTGCTAGTGTGCAGAAGTGGAAATAGAAGTATGCAAGCAGCTAGAATTCTTGTAGATGAAGGATTTACTAATCTTTATAATTTATCTGGTGGAATGCTAGAATGGTCTTATGATGTTGAAATTGATTAGGTTTCCAAAAAAATCAGGCTCAGGCCTGATTTTTATCTTGGTTGAAAAGATTGGCAGCACGTGTTGTCTGACTCTTCACATACTCTACTTTGTAGACTTGAACGGACTTCAATGTTTGGAGCTTTACATCCACCTACTTGATCGTTATATATACATTCCTCTATTTGACAGTTGATATCATCAGGCATCAAGTATCACCTCCTTATTACGGGTAGTTTTCCAGTTTTTCTAGAAAGCTATCCAATAATAAGTAAATTGAATAAATTGTAACTAATATCGAATAATAGGAAGAAATAGGAGGTGATTTTGATGAAGCCTGGTGTGAAAAATTCTTTGCATGGTGAGGTAGAAAGCATAAAGCAAGATGAATTAATGGCCCAAGTTACCATGTGACTGGGTGGTTGAGGCCCTGATAGGCCACGACTCACGTCCGTGATGACGAGAGACAGTTTAGAAGAAGCAAACTTTAAGCAGGGAGATACTATTGATGCCCTAGTAGAGGCAATTAATGTAGTTATGGTAAAACACTAATAAGTATGGGCTAGGATATGAGAAACACTAAGCAGGCAGTATAATTTGCCTGCTTAGTGTTTTTTAGAATCAACTATTGAAATGCTTTTCTTTTTTGCGTATGATTAGTGAAGTATTATACACTTTTAAGGAGCTAACAAAATGAAAAATTCAAAGCTTAGTGAAAAAACCCTTGGATTAGTTTATGGTTTATTTGCATTTTCTGCATGGGGGCTTTTGCCTTTATATTGGAAAATGTTGAATCAGATTCCAGCAGACCAAATTCTTGCTCACCGTATCTTGTGGTCATTTGTTTTTGTGACAACTATTATTATATTTCTTGGAAAACTGAATAGTCTAAGAGACTATTTAATGAATAGAAAGAATTTATCTATACTATTGATTTGTTCAGTATTAATTTCTCTCAACTGGGGTACATATATTTGGGCAGTAAATTCTAACTTTGTTATAGAAGCTAGTATGGGATATTACATGCTACCTTTAGTATCCGTATTCTTAGGGGTAAGCTTCTTAAAAGAAAAATTTAATTTTTGGCAAGGTATAGCAGTAGGAATGGCTTTGATTGGAGTCGTTATAATGACGGTGCAGTATGGCAGGATACCCTGGATAGCACTTGTATTAGCTATCACCTTTGGATTATATGGGTTAACCAAAAAAATTCTTCAAGCAGAACCCATTATCGGTCTGGCTCTAGAGACAGCAATTATAGCGCCGGTAGCTCTAGGGTATATTATATTCAGACAAATCGACGGTAGTGGATCATTAGGTTCTGTATCTTTACCAGTAATACTTTTGTTGTTAGGTTCTGGGATAGCTACAGCTACTCCCCTATTATGGTTTGCTGAAAGTGCAAAGAGGCTTGAGTTATCTACAGTTGGTTTTATGGAGTATATAGCACCAACTATAAGCTTACTTCTTGGTGTGTTTGTATTTAAAGAAGCGTTCACAAGGATTCATTTAATAAGTTTTGGCTTCATATGGATGGCTCTAGTGATATATACTGTTTCTAAGACACGTAATATTAAAAGCGCGGAACCACTTAAACCAAAAGAAAGACCCCATCAAGCATAAAGTTTAATGCTATTAGAGAAATAGATTGCATAGGAATTAACAAGAGCATATCAACTTAATGAAAAAATAATAGTTCATCCTGTAATTTGACAGGATTTCACTAATTATTGTGGAAATATTTAGTATGCGTGGCACGCTGATAAAGGCTATTTCACTATCTTAGGGGGTGTATTTTTGAGCAAAATACAGGTTATTACAGATAGTTTGACTGATATACCAAAGGATATTATAGATAAGTATGACATTAAAATAGTACCGCTAAAGATTCATTTTGGGGAAGAAGAGTATATTGATGGTGTGGATTTAAGCTACCCTGATTTTTACAAAAAGCTGACTCAGATCAAGGAGTTGCCTAAGACGTCTCAAGTTACTCCACCTGCTTTTGTCGAAGTTTTTCAAAAAGCACTAGATGAAGGAAAGGAAATCCTCTGTATAAATGGCTCTTCCCGGGCTAGTGGAACCCATCAATCAGCTGTTCTAGCAAAAGCAGAGCTCAGTAATGCGCAAATAGATGTGGTGGACACCATGGGTTTATCCTTTGGAGGGGGGCTGGTTGTTTATGAAGCAGCAAAAATGGCTGAAGCTGGAATTAAAAGACAGGAAATTGTACAGAAAATTGAAGAGTTAAAACCTAAGGTAGACCACTTGTTTACGGTAGATACGTTAGAAAATTTAAAAAAGGGTGGTCGTTTAAAGCCTATGAAAGCGACGATAGCAAATATACTTAATATTAAACCTATTTTGACAGTCGTTGATGGTCTTGTTGAGCCTTTGGATAAAGTGAGGGGAAGTAAAAAGGTTATTCAAAAGATGATTGACCTTGCAAAAGAACGAGGTGGAAACTTTGCAGACAAAACTCTTGCCCTTGCACATGCAAATAGTCCTGATAAGGTAGAGCTATTTAGACAAGAAGTAATCAAGCAACTAAATCCAAAGGAAATGATAATTACTGAAATAGGTTGTACGATTGGAACCCACGCGGGGCCAGGTACTTTAGCTATTTTCTATTTTCGATAAGGGGATAAAACAAGAATATAAGGGAAATCTTTACTTAAGGTCTACTTGTACAATATGACAAGGTGAAGCCTAGTGGAGGTGACCCTTTGGTTGATTTTACAGAGATTTATCAGGCAATCCATCATTCTGTAATAGTTTTTATCCTATTAGTTACATTAACTCGTTTAATTGGTAAAAAACTGCTATCTCAAATGACATTCTTTGATTTTGTTACAGGTATTATAATTGGCACAATAGGTGGTGCTTACGTAACTATGGAGGTAGAGGGCTATTATGTCCTCATCAGTCCAATAGTACTAACTTTGTTTGTGGTAGCTTTAGGTTACTTATCCTTGAAAAGTATACCAGCTAGAAAACTAATAGAAGGTGAACCCCTTGTCATGGTGCAAAATGGCAAGATATATGAGAAAAATATGAGTAAAATACGTTATAATCAGGATGACCTGATGATGCAACTTCGGGAAAAGGGAGTATTTGATTTAAGTGAAGTTGAGTTTGCTATTTTAGAACCCCATGGACAGCTAAGTGTTCTGAAGAAAAGTCAGTACTTGGCAGCTACACCAAAGGATTTAAACATTAGCACCAACTATAAAGGTGTATCCTCTGAAATCATTAGAGATGGTAGTATAGTAGAACAGAACTTGAAACAAAATAGCCTTACACATGAATGGTTGTATAATGAGCTTTCAGCAAAAAGCATTAAGAACATAAGAGATGTTTTCTTGGCTACCTTATCAACAGATGGTAACCTATATGTTGATTTGCAGGAGGATGATCCCGAATATATTCAAGAGACAGAAGATGATGATTCTGTTATCTAAGAAAAAACCATTGTCTGCCTTGCAGTAGTAATCTTACTGCTTTTTTTTTATACCTTCAAAGGGTTTATGATTAGTTTGTAGAAAGTGTATTCTAGTAAAGTGCCTTAAAAAAATGGAGTGGATTAAAATTCAATTATCTAAAAGCTATCAAGAAATATTAAAAGGCTTTGAAAAGCAGGAAGGATTTCCTAAAGGGACCTTAGAGACAATAATCTCTCTTTCGGAATTTCCACAATATACAGCTTGTCCTAGTCCATTCATATTTGATTTTATAAAGCAACATGGCAAGGTCTACGATGAAGAAAGTGACAATTATCAACGCTATCCATTTACTGCCGATGTAGAAGAAGGAAAAAATGAGCCAATCTATAAAGCCCATTCTTATCATACTAAAGTACCGTATAAGGCAATAATGAGATATATTCTTCATTATACGGGGCCTGGAGATACTGTCTTAGACTGCTTCTGCGGAACTGGTATGACAGGGGTTGCAGCCCAAATGTGTGAAAAACCTGAGGAAGATTTTAAATTGCAAATAGAACAAGAAATGGGAGATGTCAGTTGGGGAAATCGAAAGGCTCTATTAAATGATTTGTCTCCAGCAGCCACATTTATTGCATATAATTACAACATACCAGTAGATTTAAAAGCTTTTCAAGGAGAAGCCCAAGAAGTTTTAGAAGCAGTTAAAAAAGAATGCCAGTGGATGTATGAGACCAGACATATTATAAATGGCTACTTACAAATGGATATTTTGGGACAACCGGTTATGGGATGGATCAATTATACTATTTGGTCTGATATATTTTTCTGTCGCTACTGTGGGGAGGAAATAATATTCTGGAAAGAAGCGGTGGACAAGGCATCTGGAAAAGTTTTAGCGGAGTTTCCTTGCCCATTTTGTGAGCAGACTATTTCTAAGTCTAAAATGCAAAGGGTCTATGTAGATACATTTGATAACGATTTACAAAAGACAATTACCATTGCCAAGCAAATTCCAGTAAGAATAAACTATTCAGTTAATGGGAAGAGATTTGAAAAGGAAATAGATGACTATGATTTAGAAACTATTAATAAAATAGAGGAATTCAAGATTCCTTACAGTTACTCCACCAAAGAAATTCCAGAAGGACACAATACAGTTCAACCGAGAAATTCCCATGGAATAACCCATGCCCATCATTTTTATACAAAACGCTCGTTATATATCCTAGCAGCCTTTGCGGATAAGGCTAGACAAAAATCCAACCGGCTATTATGGTTTGTTACAGCTGTAACCGAAGGTTCATCTAAATTAAATCGTGAAAGACCTGCTGGGCTTCCCAGCAAACTAAATGGAACTTTATACATTAGTTCCATGATTAGAGAGATTAATGTTCTGGATTTCTTAAAAAGAAAAATAAAAAAATATAAAACTGCTGGTAATCAAGGTCAAGTTATGCTTCAATGTACTTCAACTACTAATCTTAACACCATTCCAGTTAATAGCTGTGATTATATATTTACAGATCCTCCATTTGGAGCAAATATAATGTACTCGGAACTCAATTTCCTCTGGGAAGCCTGGTTGGGTGTATTTACTGACAACCACCCTGAGGCAATTATGAATAAAGTACAAGGTAAAGGATTAAATGACTATCACCAGCTCATGGAAAATTGTTTTAGGGAAATGTATCGTGTTCTTAAGCCGGAGCGGTGGCTTACACTAGTTTTTAGTAATTCCAAAAACCAGGTTTGGAATGCAATTCAGGAAGCTCTTCTAAAAACCGGCTTTAAAATTGCAGACGTAAGTGTATTAAATAAAAAGCAGGGAAGTTTTAAACAGTTAACAACCAATTCAGCGATGAAAGAGGATTTGGTAGTATCAGCTTACAAACCAAAAATACCCACTACCGTAGAAGCCAAAGTAATGGATGGAACGGAAGAGGGGGTATGGGATTTTGTAACTAAACATTTGGAAAATCTTCCATCGTCAGAAAGGCAGAATTTTATGATTTTTGATCGAATGGTAGCCTATCATTTAGAAAATGGTTTCACCATCCCCCTAGGGGCAATAGATTTTTATAAGGGCTTAGAAAAAAGATTTCCAAAAATAAATGGATTGTACTTTCTGCCTTCGCAACTTAAATGATGTAAGTATTTACTTTTAATTCCAGATAGTTGAAATTATAAGAATGGGTGATTAAATGTAACATAATTCATGCTTAGGCTAAAATAGGGATGAATATCCCCTTATAATCCGATTAGACTTCTATGCCAAGCTCACATACATTATACATAGGAGAAATTGTCGTTTTAAGGGGGATCTTTTGTGAATTTGTTGACTAGAAAGTATGCTTTACCTTTTGCTGTTATTCTTTCATTATTACTGGCCCTTACCTTTGTCGGATGTTCTCAAAACATTTTTATGGTAGTTGATCAAGGTCAAGGCGATCAAAATCAAAAAGAAGAGGTAGAGGAAGAGAATGAAATTGACCTGGAAGAACAGAAAAGACTTGAAGAAGAGCGATTAAAAGAAGAAAGAACTCAACGGGAATTAGTCTTAAAAGAAGAGCTTGGTGCTTTTTTTGTCCCCCTACCACCACTAGAACTAGAAGAGAATCCACCTGTAAAAGCAAGAGGACTCTATCTAACAGGTAATAGTGTGGGACAAACTGACAGGTTTAATAAGTTGATGGATCTAGTCACAACCACAGAGTTAAATTCGCTGGTAATTGATGTAAAAAATGACCATGGAGTAATGAGTTACAAAAGTGAAATTGAAATAGTACAAGAAGTAGGTGCTAATCGATCTGTACCTATCAAGGATATAAAAGTTGCAATGGAAAAAATAAAGGAAAGAGATATATACCCAATCGCGCGGATTGTAGTTTTTAAAGATCCACACCTGGCAGAGCAAAGGGCTGAATGGGCAATTCAAAGAAATGGCGGTGGAACTTGGCGTGATAACAAAGGGGTAGCATGGATTAACCCTTATGAAAAAAAGGTTTGGGATTATAACATTGCTATCGCTAAGGAAGCTGCTTTAATGGGATTTAGGGAGATACAGTTTGACTATGTGCGTTTCCCAGAAAATGCCAAAAGGGTAGACAAAGAAGCATATTATCCAGGAGAAGATGGGTTGGCAAAGGACGATGCGATCAAAGAATTTTTAGAATATGCCAGAGAACAGCTAGAAGAGTACAATGTACATATAGCGGCGGATACTTTTGGTGTAATTGCTACTTCGTGGGGAGATTCTGATAGAATAGGGCAAACTTGGGAAAAGGTTGCAGCAAATGTGGAATATAATTGTCCCATGATTTATCCAAGTCATTATGGGCCTGGTTACTTTGGGTATCCAGTTCCTGACGCCCACCCAGCTGGAACAGTAACAAGGGCTTTAACAGATGCTATTAAGCGAAATGCATCATTAGAAAATCCAGCCATAATCAGACCCTGGTTGCAGAGCTTTACTGCATCATGGATTCAGGGAAACATTCGTTATGGTGCAAAGGAAGTTAGAGCACAAATTGATGCTGCTTTGGCATTAGGAATAGATGAATACCTAATATGGAATGCGGGGAATAGTTATATTTCTGAAGCCTTCTTAACTGAAGAAGAATTTCAGCAAAGAAAGAAAGAGTTTAAGGATTCCTTAGAAGAAAAAGGACATGATGTATTAGGAAGAACTATTAGGACAGCACTTGACGATTATATGGAGGCTGTTTCTAAAAAGAAATGGAGAGAAGCATTAGTCTTACATGGAACTGACTTTACAATTAGTTATAATGAATATAAACCTTGGATGGACAGTTGGACAGGCAAGTTAGTTTCTTATGATATTAAACCAGTCTCAGAGGAAGGTAAGAAAGCTGTTTTTGAAATTGATATTGTAGTAACAATAGATAAAACAGAGTATAAAATAGAAGGTCAAATGTTCCAGGTATATAAGGAAAACAACATCTGGAAGGTAAAGCCTTCTAAGGAATTTCTTGCTCTTTTAACCTATAAACCAGAACCCGAAGTTGAACTAGAACAAGAATTAGAGTTTGAAGACCAATAAGTGAACTCGTTCAGCCAAAGCTGAACATCGGGGAATCAGATGGAGACTCTGCTCCACCTGATTTAGTCATATGGGGGACATTCCTGGTTCTACTCACAGGTGTGTCCCCTTTCCTTAAGAGAAGTGGGCGCCTTAACCCAGATAAAATATTATGGATAAATTAGATAAAAAGCTCCTGGAGATGGGTACATACCTTACTTTTCCAGGAGCTTTCTATTTTTAGGTGACTCTTTTAAGCATAATTCGACACTATGTTTGTTATATAATCAAAGAAAAGCAATAAAATAGAAAATAAAGAAAAAAATATCAAATTATGGGTCAAAATGGGGGTTTAGAAGTGATAATCAGGAAAAGGGTTTATTTAACCCTTGGAGTTATTTTTGTTTGTTGGGCCTTTATTGCTGTTGCAACTATAAATCATTATGCAAGAAATTTATATGAAATGAATAGAAATATAGTAGAAAATCTTATTTTTTTTCCAGTATTTTTGGGAATGGTTGCGGTTTTTTTATTCCTGTTATTTTTGGACAAGAGTATTTTATCACGGTTAATAGAATTAAGTAGAGACATAAAAGCTATAGGCCAAAATTACAGCCTAGCTAAAAGACTAAGACTAGATTATAAAGAAAATGAATTCGGTATATTAGCAAAAGAAATAAATAATATGCTTGATAATATACAAGATTCCCAAATTGTGATAAGAGATAGCGAGGAAAAATATCGCTGCTTGATTGAACAAGCCACAGATGGAATATTTATTGTAGATCTAGATGGAAATTATGTGGATGTTAATCAAAGTGGATGTAATTTGCTAGGATATATAAAAGAAGAGCTACTACAAATGAATATGGTTAATATAGTACCAGAAAACCAAATTGATAGGCTTAATAATGCATTTAAAGATATGTTAAATGAACAAAATCATATGGGTGAATTGCATCTGAAGAAAAAGGATGGCACATTTGTGTCCGTAGAAATATCTGCAATAAGGCTATTAAATGGTCAATTGATGTCTGTGGTACGTAATATTACCGAGAGTGCAAAAGCTATTAGAGATTTAAAAGATAGTGAAAAAAGATTTAGCCTTATTGCAAAAAATTATCCAAATGGCTTTATTATCCTTCATGATAGAAACTATAATTATCTTATGGTAGAAGGAAAAGGGTTAGAGGAGATGGGTTATACGCAAGAATCCTTTTTAGGTAAATCAATGTGGGAAGTTTTGCCATCTAAGTCATGCAAATATATGGAACCCTTCCTAGAAGCTGCCTTTAACGGTGAAGAATCTAACTTTGAGGCAACTTGGCATAATAATACCTACTTAGAAACAGTCATACCTTTTCATCGTGAAAATGGAGAAATTACTACAATCATGTGTGTTGTGCAAAATATATCACAACGGAAAAGGATAGAAGAGGAATTAATCAAGGCGGATAAGTTGGAGGCAGTAGGCCTTTTAGCAGGTGGAATTGCCCATGATTACAATAATATCTTAACAATTATGTTAGGTAATATAGCTTTAGCTAAGAGATATGAAGAAGTGGATAAAATAAAGGAAAAGCTGGAAAACCTAGAGCAGATAACGCTACAGGCCAGGGATTTAACTAAGCAATTATCAGTTTTTGCAAAGGGAGGAGCACCAGTCAAAAAAACTATTTTCCTTGAACGTTTATTAAGAGATAGTATAAATATAGCTTTAAGTGGTACTAATGTGTCCTGTAACTTCAACTTTATGAAAGAATTGTATCCTGTAAAAGTTGATGAGGGGCAGATTAGCCAAGTCATCAATAATATTGTCATTAATGCAGTTCAATCAATGCCTGATGGTGGCAACCTTTGGGTATTAGCGGAAAACATTAATATGAAAACTGAGCGGAAATTCAACAATATTCCATTAAATGATGGAGAATACGTAAAAATTATTATTATAGATGAGGGCATTGGGATACCGCAGGAAAATTTGCAGAAAATTTTTGATCCATTCTTTACTACGAAAGACAACGGATCTGGGCTAGGACTAGCAACTACTTATTCTATAATAAAAAATCATGATGGTTTTATTAATGCAGAAACGGAGGAAGGTGTAGGAACTAGCCTTTACATTTATCTGCCTATGTCATCGGATACCTTATATAAAACTAATGAAGATACAATTGTCAAAGGTACTGGAAGAGTTTTAATTATGGATGATGAGGAAGGAATAAGAACTCTTGCAGGTGAAATGCTCTCTACCCTTGGATATGAAGCAGACTTTGCTTCAGATGGAGAAGAAGCAATTGAAAAGTATTTAATGGCAAGAAAGTCTGGTAACGGATTTGACGCTGTTATAATGGATTTAACTATTCCTGTTGGTATGGGAGGAAAGACTGCTGTTAAAGAGTTGATTGATTTAGATGAAAATGTTAAAGTTATTGTATCTAGTGGATACTCACATGACCCAGTTATGGCCAATTATAGGGATTACGGTTTTAGAGGGATAATTCCCAAGCCTTATAAAATTGAAGATTTTTCAAGAGTATTACACAAAGTAATTAATGATGGCAGCGAAAGAATGCTCATATATTCTAAGAAGGAGAAAAAAACTACTGCAGTCTAAGGGAGGCAAATTGATGACACCTAAAGTACTAATAGCAACTAAGATTCCACCAGAAGTAGAAAAGTACATAGGAGAACATTGTAGTTATTATAAATGGGAAGGACAGAATCCTATTTCAAGAGAAGATTTGTTAAGAATACTTGCAGAGAATAGCGATATTGAAGGTTTATTACTTAAATATCATAAAACAGATAAAGAGCTGCTGGATCTTGTACCTAATTTAAAGGTGATTAGTAATGATGCAGTTGGATATGATAATTTTGATATAGCCTTAATGAAAGAAAGGGGAATAATTGGCACAAATACGCCATCTGTACTGGATGAAACTGTAGCCGACACAGCTTTTGCATTAATGCTTGCTGCTTCTAGGAGAGTGACAGAGCTGGATAAATATGTCAAAGATGGTCTCTGGGTGGATGGACCTGAGGATCGTTTTTATGGGTATGATGTACATGGCTCTACTTTAGGTATTATAGGTATGGGGAGAATTGGAGAAGCGGTAGCAAGAAGAGGTAAGCTTGGTTTTAACATGAATGTCATCTATCACAACCGCAGTCGAAAGCCACATGTAGAGGAAGCATTAGGGGTAGAATATAAGCCCTTGGATCAGCTCCTGAAGGACTCTGATTTTGTTGTGGTCCTTACTCCACTAACCCCAGAAACAAAATATTTAATGGATCAAAAGGAATTCTCCTTAATGAAAAATACAGCAGTATTTATCAATATTTCTAGAGGTAAAACTGTAAATGAAAAAGCACTTATAAAGGCCTTAAAGGAAAGAAGGATTTATGCTGCTGGCTTGGACGTATTTGAAGAAGAGCCTGTAGATCCCAATAATCCACTTTTAAAAATGAAAAATGTAGTTACTATTCCGCATATAGGTTCCGCAACCGCTAAAACACACCATGCTATGGCTGCCCTTGCTGCAAAGAATTTAGTAATAGCATGTACTGGAGGACAACCCCCAAATCTTGTTAAGGAATTGAAGTAAGTTCTTAATTCAGGGCAAGTTAGTCAGTTCAAAGGGCCTTCTAAATAGAAGGCTCTCACTTTTCATCCCAATAGAATACAAGCTTCTTATTTTTTAACTATTACTCCAGCCTTTTTTTCTAGAACCTGGATAAGAGCTGACATATCTAGTTCTGCTAAACCCTCATCTATAGCTGTTACGAAAAGATTTTCTGCAGTTTGCCCAGCGGTAGGTTCTATTCCTGCTTGCTTAACTAGTTCGTTTGCTAATTTTACATCCTTCAGAATATATTTTATTTGGCCACCTGGCTGAAAGTTTCTATCCAGAACATACTCTTCCATATGTCTACGTAATATTTTACTGTCGCCGTAACTAGTTTTCAATAGATCATATAATTGCGTAGAGTTTAATCCTAAAGCAACACCTGTTACCATTGCTTCAGAAACTGCTAAAGAATTGATTGCTACAAGGTATTGATTGATTAATTTGGCAGCACTACCAAGTCCAGAGTTACCAAAATATTGGATGTTTTTTCCCAGCACATTAAGGATAGGAAGAATTGTTTCAAAGGCTTCTTTATCACCGCCAACCATAATTGAAAGGGAACCGCTTACTGCTCCTTCGGGCCCTCCACTGATGGGTGAGTCTAAATAAATAATTCCATTTTCCATTGCTAGCTTAGCTAGTTTGATACTTGTATCCATTCCTACTGTTGTGAAGTCAAGACATATACTGCCCGGCTGTAAGTTATTTAGAATACCATCTTCCTTTGTATATACTTCAATTACATCAGCTGGCATGGAAAGGCAAGTCAATATTATTTCGGAATCTTTTGCTAAAGAGGCTATATTTAGTGCCGCTTTGGCTCCCTGTTCAATAAATGGTTGCATCTTTTCCTGAGTTCTATTAAATACTGCAAGGTCATAACTAGCGTCTAATAATCGCCTTGCCATTTCACTTCCCATAGTTCCCAATCCTATAAAACCTAATTGTGTCATCAAATTTCCCCCTAAACTGAACTATCTAATACTTCTGCCACCATCAATAGGCATTGCAACACCAGTAATAAATGAAGCTTCGTCACTAGCTAAAAATAAGGCTGCATAGGCCACTTCAGTAGCTTCTCCAAAACGTCCCATAGGACTCTTAGCTAGTAAAGCATCTATCATATCATTTCCTGCTGTCTTAAATAAATCTTCGAGCATTTTTGTTTTTATACTGCCAGGGCATATACAGTTTACTCTTATACCCTTATTTGCATAATCCATGGCCATTGCTTGGCTTAGAGACACCATGCCGCCTTTGCTTGCACAGTATGCTGCTAAATTAACGTTGCCTCTAATGCCATTTAATGAGGAGATATTAACTATTGAACCTTTTCTTTGTGCAAGCATATGAGGGACTGAATATTTGCTGCAAAGAAAAGCACTTGTTAAATTAACATCTATAATTTTCTGATATAGTTTAAGGGGCGTATCCACAACAGTACCTGATGGATTTATTCCAGCGTTATTAATGAGTATATCTACTTTTCCGTAAGTATCAATGGCTCTTTGTACTAATTCTTTTGCCCCAGTCTCTGTGGATACATCTGATATAACGAAAAGCATATCATCATTATCCTGAATATAGTTAAAATTAGTTTCATCTAACTCATTAATATCTCCAAGTACTACCTTTGCACCTTCTTTCTGGAATAATAAGCCGGTAGCCAATCCAATACCTCCGCTACCACCAGTTATGATAGCTACTTTATTCTGCAATCTCAAATCAAAACCCCCTTATTTATCTAATACTACAAAAAAGTTGTTTTTTATATTGTTTCTTCATTCTAGTCATATTTCCTGCTAATCCTGTTAGCCTACTTTCACCATAAATAATTTCCACTAAATGGGTTAAATATGAAGGAAATATTCACTACTGTATAGAATAGAATACTATATATAATTATCAGAAAATTTAAACAAAGGAGGCCGTGCTATGGAGTGTATATCATTCTTGCATAACGTAATGCCCTTTAGTTCCTTACCAAAAGTCACCCTCATTCAAGTATGTTCAAAAATGAATTTAAAAAAATACTCTCAACATAGTTATGTTTTTAAGAAAGGGGAGACATCACATAATAGATTATATTTAGTCTATAAAGGACTTGCTGAAGTTGTAGTTTCTACAGAAAATCAGGATATCGGTGTATCATATAGGAAACCTGGGGATCTTTTTGGTGAAACTGTCTTCTTAAGCAGAAGTACTTATCCGGCATCAGTAAAGGCTGTTGAGGATTTATTTTGCTTTATCCTTGATAAGGATACATTTGAAGACTTATGCATGAAACATCCATGCTTTGCAAAGCACTTTAACCACATTCTTTCTGAAAGAATGCGTTCGGTTTACCAGGAGCTTGTGATGTCTCAGTCTTATGAATTGCCAGGTTTAGAGTTAAACCTTTTTAGAAATCCACTAAAAGACATGATGGTTAGCCCTGTTGCTATTTGTTATGAAAATGAAAAAGTACAGAGAGTAGCAGATATTATGAAAAGTAGAAATATAAGCTCTGTAGTTGTACTAAATGAAGATGATAGACACATTGGTATTATAGCTGAAAGGGATATGGTAGCTAAATGCCTTGTATCATGTACTCCACCTAACAATTGGCCTAGTGCAAAAGAGGTAATGAATTCCCATCCCATTGAACTCTCACCAGATGATTCGTTTCATCAGGGTCTTTTAGCAATGATTAAGAATAAATGTAAGCATATTCTTATAACTGAGGAAAATGAATTAAGGGGAATAGTTTCAATGGGAGATTTAGTTAAGTTTAGAAGCATGGGAGCCTTTAGTGTGATAGATGAAATTGAAAATCAAGATAGCCTTATGGGGTTAAAGGGTTTGGGTCCCCAAGTGGATAACGTTTTAAAGGCACTGGTTTCAGAAAAGGCACCGCCAGTTGAAATCTGTGAACTGATAACAGAATATAAAGACAGAATTACAAGGAAAGTCATAGAGTTATGTGAACAAGAAATGGTAAGAGAAGGTCTTGGATTTCCCCCAGTAGATTATTGCTGGGTCACAATGGGTAGCGGAGGTAGAAAAGAGCAGCTGCTAACCATGGACCAGAATAATGGAATAATATTTGATAATGTGTATTCTGAGAAACAAGGGTACGTTAATGATTATTTTTTGAGGCTGGCTGGTAAAATAGTAAAGGGACTAGAAGATATTGAGTATGCAAAATTCAGGGGTAAGATAGTTGCCAATGATCCAAGATGGTGCTTGTCATCAAGTAGGTGGGAATTAAGAGTTAAAAAGTGGTCTGAAGGGTTAGACCCCCAAGATGTAGTTTATATCACAACCTTTCTTGATTTTAGACCTGTGTATGGCAGAAAAATATTAGCAGATAACCTAAAAAAAATTTCCATGGATGTTCTGTCAAAGCCACAACTGCTTAATTTAATGGTAGGAGAAGAGCTGAAAGGCGAGATACCTACTAAGCTCTTTAAAAGATTAATAACTGACACCAAGAAGGCTCTAGAGTTAGAAATTAATTTAAAAACCCAAGCATGTGTTCATGTAGTCAATTGTATTAGAATACTATCGTTAAAAGAAGGCATCCTAGAAACATCAACCTTGAAAAGGCTTCAGCAGTTAATGAAAAAAGGAGTAGTGCCGAAAGAGGATGCGGAATATATAGAAGCTGCTTATCAGTCTCTAATAGTCTTTCGATTAAAGAGCAACCTAGATCAGCTAAAAGTTGGAAAGGAACCTGATAATTTAATAAATACGCGTAATCTTAGTCGAATGCAATATTTAGCATTAAAGGAGGCTTTAATTGCAGTTAGTCAGCTTCAAAGCTACATAAAATCAAATTTCAGCTCATGAGTTTATATTAAAAAAATCCAATTTCTACTATAATTAACTTATAAAAACTAAAATTCAAAAACCATAAGTACTTTAAAAATATCATAGAAAGGAGCGTGTCGCTCTTCTCCCCTGGATTAATCCAGGGGAGAAGAGCACATGTCTAGGGTGGTTATATTTTGAAAGTTGCAATAGTGTACAACAGAGATAGCCAAGCAGTAATTAACCTTTTTGGTGTTCCTAATAGGGAGAAGTATGGTCTGCAAACAATCAATATGATTAGGGACGCAATTAAAGCTGGTGGAAAACAGG
This sequence comes from Desulfitibacter sp. BRH_c19, assembly GCA_001515945.1. NCBI lineage: Bacteria > Bacillati > Bacillota > Clostridia > Neomoorellales > Desulfitibacteraceae > Desulfitibacter > Desulfitibacter sp. BRH_c19. The sequence goes on along the minus strand of LOER01000033.1, from coordinate 103,788 downwards.
TCAAGACCTTTGAAGGTGACAAGAACATTATAAGTAAGCTTGAAGAATTTATGCCATCTGTAATATCTGGTGAAAGACCAGGACTTGTTTTTAATTTAAGCTATGGGATTCAGGGAAGAGCACGTTATACTCATATTCCCAGTATTTTAGAAATGCTGGGGGTTCCTTACGTCGGTTCTGATCCCCAGACTCATGCCATAGCTTTGGATAAGGTAGTCACTAAAATAATTTTAAAAGAAAAAGGGATGCCTACGCCTAAATTTGCAGTATTAGAAAATCCTAGACAAGCTCTAACAGACGATTTAGCTTATCCCCTTATCGTTAAACCAAAGGACGAAGCAGTATCATTTGGTTTAAGGATAGTTAACAATGAAGAGGAATTAAGAGAAGGTGCAAAGGTAATTTGGGATATGTTTCAAGGAGCAACCTTGGTGGAGGAATATATTGAGGGCAGGGAGGTCAATGTTGGTCTTCTTGGAAATGATCCAGTAGAAGCACTTCCTCTAGTAGAATTAGTTTTCGGTGAGGGGGAGCAGATATATACCTATGAAGATAAAATAAGTAAAAGTGGTAGGACAATCGAAAAAATATGTCCTGCACCACTTTCTGAAGATGAAACTAAAAAGGTACAGGAGCTAGCAGTAGCTGCCTTTAAGGCAATAGGCTGCTTTGATTGTGCAAGGGTAGATTTTAGAATTGACAAACAAGGCAATCCTTATATTTTAGAAATAAACTCCATGCCAAGCCTTGGTGCTGGTGGCTCTTATGTTTATGCAGCTGGCAAGATGGGCTTAAATTATGGAGATCTAGTAAATCGTTTTATTGAAACTGCAGCTAAAAGGTATTTTGGAACTTCTCTGTTGACTCCCTTTATTCATGAACGTCAAAACAAAAAGGAAACTGATGTATTTCGCTTTCATACAAAAAACAGGGACAAGATGGAAGAATGTTTAAAGGCATGGACAAATCTTCCTAGCTGGACTGATGATGTTGTAGGTTTAAGTACGGTAGTAAGGCGGTTTGAGGAAAGGATTACAAAACTAGGACTAAAGCCAGTAGATGAGTTTACCAATGGACGTTCTGCCTGGACCTGGCAAACCAAAGCTGGTTTGAATCAGGGAACATTGCTAGTTGTTCCTGTGGATGTCCCAAGAGATAGGGGAGGATATCCGGTTCCATTTCGCAAAGATCCAGAATGGCTTTATGGGGAGGGTATAGGCTCTAGTAGAGCTGGCATAGTATGTATATTACAAACACTAGAAGCTTTACGTTTTATTAAAAAACTACATACATCAAAGATTGGTGTGTTTATTTATTCTGATGAAGGAAGGGGAATGCGTTACAGCAGTTCATTCTTGCGAAATGCTGTTAGTAATGCACGCCAAGTTTTGGTTTTGCAGCCTGGCTTTAAAGGAGGTAAGGTTGTAGATCAACGTCGCGGATCTCGCAAGTTTAGTATTCTCGTTGAAGGAGGTTCCTTGAGAATTGGCTCAAAGAATACTCAACTAGATGTTTTAAGCTGGTTTTTGCATAGAATAGACAGGATCATGGCCCTTAATCAACCAGAAAAAAAGCTCTCTGTTGCTGTTCAAGAAATAAACTCTGAAAGGCACAGTATGCTCTTGCCACATAGGGTTCGCTTAACATTATATGTGACTTATTTAAATAATACATTAGCAGATAATACTGAAAAACAAATTGAAAAAATCTTTACTGGAGATACAAAAGGTATAAATGTTTATATTGAAAAACTAGAAGATAGAGCTCCTCTGATAAGAAGCAGAACCAAGAACCCAGTTATCATAAGTCTTAAAAGTCTTTGTGAAGAGTGGAAGCTACCTTTTGGAGTAGAATCAAGCTTGCTCCCTTCAGCTGGGGGTGAAGGACCTTCTAAAGTGCCTGTTGTTTGCGGTGTTGGGCCTGCTTGCAAAGACCTTTATACACCCAATGAAGCAGTTCACAGAGGTGAACTTTTACAAAGGCTATTATTGCTCACACTATTTTTACTACGAGATTAATTGTGTGATACAAATTTCTGCTTTCTGTTTAAACTAATAAGCAGGGTAGCTTAGTAACACACTAGGAAACCTTAATGAACTAAGATACGTCTAATAGAAATAAGAATTTGAATCTTAAGAAGGGGAAGTTTATGAAGAAATTTTTAAGTATTTTGTCAGTGTTAGTGGTTCTAATTATCGGAGTTTATTTTATTTACACTTCTGAACCTCCATCACCGACTATTACCGTAGGCGGCAAAAATATAGCATCAGCACAAGGTTCTTATTGTTGGCGGGGACTTTTAAACGGTAAGTGTGTTGATATGGTTTCTCCCCCAGAGATTATTAGAGAGTCTGGTCTTAAACCTATTATTGTATCACCTGAAGCTCAATTGAAAATCGAATTTAGAAACAAGCCTAAAGAAAATTCATTGGGAGTAAATATATGGGTTAGTGATCAAGAAACAGAGGTTGTCCCATTAAATGGTAACGTTTTGATCGTACCAAAAGAGAAAGGTGTATATGTATACGATATTTTCGCAGGATGGGAAAAAGGGAGTTCTAGTTATGCTTTTGTCATTGAAGTTCAATAGTATACCCTTAAGCTTCACAAATCCATAAGGCAAGTAAATTATAGAGTAAATACCCTGGGATAAACGGGGTATTTTTTATTTGAGGTTAATGTTTAATGTATTATTTTACCAGATGAGGAAATATTAAATAAGAATTAAAGTTAAAGATGTTGAGAAAGGAATGGATGTATGAAAAGGTTATTTGTAGTGGTTATGATAATCGTAGTGTTATTAGTTACAAGCGGCTGTGGACCCCCAACACATACTACTGTAGCTGATATAATGGCAAAAGGTCAGTCCGGTGATTGGGTAAGATTTTACTCAGCTAGAGTCATAGATATTAACTATAGCCCTATTATGCAGCAGACAGGCTTTTATCTAGGAACAGATGGTACAGGGGATTATGTTACTGCAATAGCTGCAAACGCTGTAGTTCAGAGTGGATTAGAAAGAATACAAGCTGAGGAAAGTGGACTAACGGTGAAAATCTATGGCAAGATGACTGACCATGATGTCCTAGGAACCCTTATATTCATCCATGAACTTGAGGTTATTGATAACCCAGGTTGGTAAATGGAGTTGCATTTTTTTGTTAATACACAATAACCATGGCCACTAATTAGTTGCCATGGTTATTGTGATTACTTATACAAAGGTATTTTCAGTATTAGCTAAAAAACATTTCCCCCATACTTTATAATCATTTTGGCAGAAGACCTGGCTTCCATTAAAACTTCATGAACTGTATCACGGTAAAATTTCTCTAACTTATCGTCTTTAATACGACATGCCATTGTAGCATATGCTCCTGCAGCCAAATTAACATCCTTGTAATAGTCGTAAAGCATATCTATATCGTTCATTATCAAGCTCCTCCTAACCTATCCAAATGTTTCCGCATATCATCAGTTTTCTTTTTCAGTCGAATTGCTTTTTCCTGAAAAAACTCTCGAATATCCTTTTCCTTAGCTAAACCCGCGTATAGATCTAGTTTTTTACTAATTACCTCATTTTGAGAAATAGTACTTATAAGAGTTATTTCATCATTTGCTTTGTATAGTGAATGAATATCAGACAAAGGCACTAATGAACACCTACCTTTTCAAAGTTTGATGATCTTATTTGTTAGTTATTATTTACCCATATTCAATTATATATTTAGTAAATGATAAGATTAAATCTCTATATTACTTATTTAACAATCACTACACATTTTATATAATAAGTTGTATTATCAAGATGTTAAATATTAAATAAATACTTTCATAATTAGCAGCAAGTGGTAGTATCTAAGAAATAGGGAGTTGATTTTATGAACCATTATGAGTTCTACTGGGACAGCTTTGATAATCTTAGAATGTTTGCTCAAGTTTGGGAGCCTGTAGAAAACAAAAAGGTTACTGGGGTAGTTACTTTGGTACATGGCTTAGGTGAACATAGCGGAAGATATGCAAATGTGGCAGCTTCCCTGGTAGGAAGGGGTTTTGCAGTAGTTGCTTTTGACCAGCGAGGTCATGGGAAATCCCAAGGAAAAAGGGGTCATACACCATCTTATGAAGCCTTGATTAAAGACGTTGAAGATGTATTACAAATAGCTCTAAAAAAATTTCCTGGGATACTATACTTTCTTTATGGTCACAGTTTAGGGGGAAATATAGTCATAAATTATGCATTGCGCTTAAAACCAAATATCCATGGTGTAATCGTTACAAGTCCCTGGCTAAAGATTATCTCAGAACCCTCCTCAAATCTACTATACTTTGTTAGACTGTTAAATAAGGTATGCTGTCCTTTAACCCAAGCAAATGGCCTTAAAGCACAATTACTATCCCATGATCAAAATGTAGTAGATGATTATATAAATGACCCATTGGTGCACAACAGAATTTCAATGCGTCTTTTTATAACTGCCCATGAAGCTGGGAACTGGGCTTTGGAAAATGCTAATGAGCTTACCACTCCAATGCTGTTAATGCATGGCGAAGATGATCAGATTACTTCTCCAGATGCTAGCAAAGAATTTGCTGAGAAAGCAGGAGATTATTGTACATTTAAAATCTGGGAAGGTCTCTATCATGAACTTCATAATGAATTGATTAAAGATAAAATTCTAAAATTTATGGGAGATTGGTTGAAAACTAGATTATGACTCCACATGCTAGTCTTCTTCCAGAGGCACCTGCAGGTTGGGTTCTGTAATCATCTGGACTTTCATGAATGATAACTGACCTCTCAATAATATCAGCAACCTTAAACCTACTAGTGAAAAATGTCATTCTTGCCAAACCCCTATTTGAAAATAAAACAGGAAAATCTCCTGCATGATTCCCATGGGGTTGATTATCAGGATTCCAGTGCTCACCTGCTGCCAGAAATGGATCTTCTGGATTTCCTACTCTACAGTTCCCAAATTCATGAATATGGAAACCGTGGGGTCCTATTGGTGGTTGCCCAGGAACTCGACTAAAAGGTGGAAGACCTATTACTTCTACTGAAACTTCTGTTCCAGCTGGAACATCTCTAAAGGTTACAGTTCCCCTTATGGCGGGGGCCAAAGGGCCTCCCCTCATTCTTGCAACTGCAGTTCTTTCCGTGCGCCCACGTGAAAAATGTGGTATTTGCCCAGGTTTTTCATTTTTACTCGACACTTTTATACCTCCTAAACCTCTAAATAAGGCAAAATATATTATTATTTCATACATAATATGCAATAATAGGAGAAAGTGCCAGTTTTTAATAAAGAATACTTGTTATCCTGTACAAATTTCCATTTTTCCCTTTGCACCATACCTGTGGTACAATGTGGTACAATAAGTGGTAAAGTACTTGGTAACGGTACAATTGTCAATGCTAAGTTTTATTAAGGGGAAGACATATATGAGAAATTTTATTACTTTAAAGAACTTTTTTTTGGAGAATAAAAAAGGATATTTGATTGGTGTCTGGTGGTTAATTATTACTAATATACTACAGGTTTCCATCCCAAGGGTTTTAGGGCTTACTGTTGATGTAATTGCCGAAGTGAATTCGGTAAATTTACTATTTACATATATTTTACTAATTATATTTATTGCTATTGGACTGGCTATTTCTCGGTATTTGTGGAGAATATATGTGGTGGGAATAGCTCGCAAGCTAGAATATTACTTGAGGAATAGGATTTTTGCACATTTGCAGACTTTAGATCCTAAGTTTTATGATAATCAGAAAACAGGAGATTTAATGGCTTTAGCTTCAAATGATGTGGTTGCTGTAAGGATGACATTTGCTGGTGGCGTTGTCATGGTAGCAGATGCTGTAATAATTACCGGTTTTGCAGTTGCTGTTATGATTATTACTATCGACCCTCTTTTAACTTTACTTGCCCTTGCTCCTTTACCTATTATAGCCTTGGTAGTAACAAGATTTAATAAGCTTATCCATGAAAGATTTAAGGTTGTTCAAGCTGCCTTTGCGTCTTTAACGGACAGGGTGCAGGAAAACATATCTGCCATTAGAGTGGTAAAAACCTTTGTGCTAGAGAAGAGTCAGATTAAAAAGTTTAATAAAACAAGCAAGAATATTATTGATACAAACATGAGATTAGTTAAAGTTTCAGGTTTTTTATATCCTTTTATTCAATATCTGGCAAGCATAAGTTTCCTGATAGTTCTTGGTTATGGAGGATTTCTTGTCTTAAACGGGAGGATAACCATTGGTGATTTTGTTGCATTCAATGGATATCTAATGATTCTTACCTGGCCAATGATGGCTATAGGGTATGTTATCAATATTCTTCAACGGGGAACTGCCTCTATGGCAAGGATAAATGAGCTTTTAGATGAGGAACCTGAGATTAGTGACCATAAAAACGTTGATATGTCTATTAAGAATATTCAAGGTACAATTCAGTTCAAAAACCTAAATTTCACTTATCCTGGTTCTTCGGAAAAGGTATTAAAGGATTTTTCTCTATCTGTTGAAAAGGGTGAGACTGTAGCTGTATTTGGTAGAACCGGTAGCGGGAAATCCACTATTACTGACTTATTACTGCGTATGTATGAAACAGATAAAAATACTCTTTTCATAGATGAAAAAGAAATACATAAAGTTCCCATCCAGATATTAAGACGGTATATTGGCTACGTTCCTCAGGACAGTTTCTTGTTTTCCGCAACAATAAAAGAAAATATTGCTTTTGGAAATCCAGAAGCATCCATGGAACAGATTGCCCAGGTTGCAAAAGCTGCTGTAATTTATGATGACATCATGGCATTTCCTGAGCAATTTGAAACACTCGTGGGAGAACGGGGTATTACTCTTTCGGGGGGACAGAAACAGAGAATTGCTATAGCTAGAGCACTTTTGGTTAATCCATCAATCTTAATTTTAGATGATAGTCTATCAGCAGTAGATACGGCAACAGAAGAGAACATTCTACAGTTCTTAGAAGATTATAGAAAGAATAGAAGTACGATTATTATATCCCATAGAATTTCCGCTGTGAAAAATGCAGATAAAATTATTGTTTTAGATGATGGCGAGATAGCACAGCAAGGAAAACATGATGCGCTCTTAAAGGATAGCAGGGGCCTCTATAATCGGATGTACCAGATGCAGCTTTTAGAGGAAGAAAGGTCTGAGGGTGGTATTGATGCGTAAAAATAGCTTATCTGAGGAGACTATTTCGGGAAAGATTTATGACTGGGAGTTAATTAAGAGGCTTTTAAAATATGTAAAACCTTATTGGGCATATATTACATTTTCCTTAATGCTCTTAATGATTGTTTCAGGTGTTGTCTTGGCAAGGCCTTATATTGTAAAAATTGCCATAGATGATCATCTTCTTGGTGATGGGAATTTCAATAGTATTATACAGCTAGTTATCCTATATTTTACTTTGATCACCATTAGTTTTGCTGCTAATTTTATCCAGAATTATCTTCTAAACCTAACAAGTCAAAGAATTATGTACGACATAAGAGAAGAAGTTTTTAGCCATCTACAGAGCTTATCCCTTTCATTCTTTGACAGAAACCCAGTTGGTAGACTTGTGACCAGGGTTGCTAATGATACAGCAAATCTAAATGAAATGTTCACAGAGGTTTTAATAGGATTAATTAAAGACTTTATGATTGTAATTGGGATAGTAATTGTTATGTTGCAGCTAGATGTAAGATTAGCATTAATTAGTCTTATATCACTACCATTAATTTTACTGGCAACTAATATTTATAAGAGAGTTGCTCAAAAGGCTTTTCAAGAAGCTAGGGTGAAATTAGCTGCCCTTAATTCATCCATTCAAGAGAATGTAATAGGCATGAAAATTGTTCAGATATTTAACCAACAAGAAAGCAGATTTAAGGAATATAAAAGTATAAACAAAGAGCATTACAACGCTGAATTAAAAGCAATTAAAGCCCATGCGTTTTTTAGACCTGCAATGGATATAATTTACTTTTTTATCGTTGTGCTTCTAATCAGGTATGGAGGTGCTGGGGTAATCCAGGAAACTATTCAGTTGGGAGTTTTATATGCATTTATTAATTATACTGAAAGATTGTTTGAACCAATCAATGATATGACCCAAAAGTACACTCAGCTACAAAGTGCGGTTGTTTCTTCTGAAAGGATCTTTATGCTCCTAGATGAAAAGGAAGACGTCTCAGATCCAACTGCTCCTGCACATATACAAGATTTGCATGGAAGGATAGAGTTTAAGAATGTTTGGTTTGCCTATAAAAATGAAGATTGGGTTTTAAAGGATGTAAACTTTGAGGTAAAAGCTGGAGAAACAATAGCGCTAGTTGGTCCAACGGGCTCTGGAAAAACAACAGTTATTAACCTGTTAAATAGGCTTTACGATATTCAAAAAGGGGAAATCTTAGTAGATGGTTTACCCGTCAAAGATTTGAAACAAGGAGAATTAAGGAGTAATACTGCTACTGTGATGCAAGATGTTTTCCTTTTTTCTGAGAATATAATTTCTAATATCCATCTTGATTCTAATAAGATTACGGAAGAAGAAGCAAAAAAGGCTGCCGTTCACGTAGGCGCAGATGAGTTTATAAGGAAGCTTCCTGAAGGATATTATCATCAGGTTAAGGAAAGGGGAGTTACGCTATCTACTGGACAAAGACAGCTGATTGCCTTTGCACGTGCCCTTGCATTTGATCCGAAAATCCTGATACTTGATGAAGCTACCGCCAATATTGATTCCCAGTCAGAGGGTCTCATTCAAGAGGCAATGGAAAAACTCTCAAAAGACAGGACTACCATCGTTGTAGCCCATAGATTATCCACTATCCAAAATGCAGATAAAATATTAGTATTTCACAAGGGACGGCTTGTGGAAATGGGAAACCATCAAGAACTTTTAAGAAATCGAGGAATGTATTACAAATTATACCAACTGCAGTAACAAGGGCAGTAACAAGGGGATGTTTCGCTTGTCACCTTTTTTTGCCCAAGCCTGGCCCAATGCCGGGCTAATTTCTTGATAAAAACTTCGCAAATATTATATTTACAGCGAAAATGCAATATAGTATAATCTTAATAATAAGATTCTGTTTCGGAGGGGATATATATGGGTGCTATTACCCGGAGAGATTTCATGAAAAGAACAGCAGCAGCTACTGCTATAACAACTGCTGCACTTACAGGTGTTGGCAAAAAATCTGCATTAGCAAACGGCCCAAAAGGTCAATATGCTTCAGTAGTAGATATGACTAAATGTGATGGGTGTAAGGGTTTAGATGTACCGCAATGTGTTACTTCGTGTCGGACAAAAAACCAGCATAGATATCCTGAGCCAATTGAGAATATTCCAGAATATTGGCCTCAGAAAAAACACGAAGACTGGAGTAAAAAGAGAGACTTAACTAATCGTTTAACACCATATAATTGGATTTTTGTTCAGAATGTTCAAGTGAAAAAGGATGGAAAAACTCATGAATTATCAATACCCAGAAGATGCATGCATTGTGATAATCCTCCATGTGCAAAGATGTGTCCATTTGGAGTAATAGAAAAAACTAAGGAGGGAGCAGTTTCCATTGATCATAACTTCTGTCTAGGTGGTGCTAAATGTAGAGATGTATGTCCCTGGGGTATACCTCAGAGGCAGGCAGGGGTAGGTATTTATTTAAAAGTTGCACCAAAACTTGCTGGAGGAGGGGTTATGTTTAAGTGTGACCTGTGTCAAGACCTTATTGTAAAAGGAGAAAAACCTGCTTGCGTCAATAGCTGCCCCAGAGATGCTATGGCCTTTGGGTTAAAAGATGAAATGATAAGCTACGCCAATGACTTGGCAGGAAGAATAGGTGGTTATACTTATGGTGATACGGAAAATGGAGGGACCTCCACTATTTATGTTTCTCCAGTATCATTTGAGTCAATTGATGATGAACTGAAGAAACAGGAGGCTATTCCTAGAATGCATAACCCTGAGAACCCCCTTGATTCATTAAATGGGATGGGTAAGGCAATGCTACTTGCTCCTGTAGCAGGTGTGTTTGCAGCAGGCATTGCATCCTATAAAACTATGAAAGGAGAGAGGTAAATGGGTGAAAAGATATTAACTAAACAGAATAAAGTTAAAAGACATTCACTTTCTGTGATTATTGTTCATTGGTCTGTTGCAATATCTACCTTTTTGCTTTTCTTTTCAGGAATTGGCCAAATGCCCATGTATAGACGTTACGGTCTTGTTAATGTACCTGGCTTTTCCTGGGCTGATAATTTTGTTATAAACAGTCAAATCCATTATGCAGCAGCAATATTATTAATACTTGCGGTTGTGTACCATATTGTCTATCACATGAGCTTGAAACAATTTGATATCTTTCCTAGAAGGGGAGATTTGAAGGAATCCTATCTGATAGTAAAGGCTATGCTTGGATTTGGTAAAGAGCCTCCTTCAGATAAATACCTAGCTGAACAGAGATTAGCCTATTTTTTCATCGGAGTAAATCTTCTAACTTTAATTATCACAGGTGTGATTAAAATATATAAAAACTATAACGTTGGAGTTAACTATGATTTTATGACTTGGGTTACTGCACTTCACAATCTTGCAACATTCCTTTTACTATTTGGCATAATGGGTCATTTAGCAGCTTTCATTTTTAAAGAAAATCGTCCTCTTTTACGGGGAATGTTTACTAGCAAGGTAGATTTAAATTATGTGAAACACCGCCATGGTATATGGTACCAGAAACTAAATAAATAGGGTGACAGGGGGACGTTTCGTTTGTCATGTTTTTAAATTCTCGAAATTTCAGAGATCCTAGAAATCTCCAAGCCTATAAATGATATTATTACTAAACTTAGAAGAAGGATTAGTAGAATGTTTATAGAAATAATCCATAAGTGATTACACTTGTTTTTAAATTTAAATAGGGGGAGATATGATGGCCAAAAAAACAGTTCAAATTAATGCTGCTTTAAAGGAGAAGTTTGTAATTGACTTGGAAGCAAGGAATTTTAAAATGAAAATTGATCAGCCAGTAGCTATGGGGGGAAACAATGAGGGGCCTACGCCGCTTGAGTATTTCTTCTTTTCTCTTGGAGGTTGCATATGTACTGTTGGTAGAATTATGGCGAATCAAAAGAGAATTGACTTAAAGGGTATTGAGGTTAGAGTAGAAGGAGATTTAGACCTGGACGTCTTACTGGGTAAAGATCAGTTGCAAAGAGCGGGTTTTCAAGACATTCGTATTTATACAAAGATTGATGCCCCTATGACTAAAGAAGAAAAAGAAGCTTTTCTTAAAGAAATTGATGCTCGTTGTCCTATTTCTGATAATGTTGAACATTCTTCACCAATTAAACTATTAATAGAAGAATAGTTTAACAAATAATCAAGGATGTAAAAGTCAACCCAATTGGTTGGCTTTTATATTTGAAATTGCAACACTAATATTATATATAAATATGGCATTTAATAAATATACCATAAATCAGGATAAAAACTTGACAACATTATTGTAAGATATTATACTATTTTTAGTAGTAAAAGTTATTAATAGTGAAAATAATATACTATAGGAATGTAAATTCAGTATTTTATTAAGGGTGATTAATGTGAGGTCTAACGGGAAAGAAGGAATTTATTTTATAAGTATAGCTGCAAGATTAGCGGAGGTTCATCCACGAACATTGCGAATCTATGAAGATGAAGGTCTGATCAGTCCAAAAAGAACGGCTGGTAATACTCGACTTTATTGCGACAAAGATGTGAAGAAGGTAAAGTATATTAGGTTTTTGACCCAGGATAAGGGTGTAAACCTTGCAGGTGTAAAGATGATTTTCGAATTGATGGAAAGATTGGGCGAATGGGAAAAGTAATTTTCATATTATGGGGGTGATTAAATTGGATTATAAAGACTATTATAAAATTATTGGTGTAGATAAAAAAGCTAATGAAAAAGAAATTAAAACAGCCTACAGGAAGCTTGTTAAGCAATATCACCCTGATAAAACCAAGGGCAATAAACAAGCAGAAGATAAGTTTAAAGAAATAGCAGAAGCCTACGAGGTATTAAGTGATTCAGAAAAACGACAGAAATATGATGAATTGGGAGCTAACTGGGATAGATTTAGCCCAGGCAGTAATTACCAAAAGGCTAACACCAACTTTTATGGCTACTCAGGTGGTGCAAGAAATGGAAGTCGTCAGTTTTATTCAAATATGGGTGGCAACGATACTGACTTTAGTGAATTTTTTAACGCATTTTTTGGAGGCTACGATGACATGAATGGAAGTGGTTTTGGAGGTTCTACAAGAAGGAATAGATCCTTTGCAGGAAGGGATCTTGAATCTGAGATAAGGCTTTCAGTTGAAGAAGCATACAACGGAATTACTGCTCAGGCAAATGTGCAGGGCAGTATGTTGAAAATCAAAGTACCTCCTGGCGTAAAAGAAGGACAAAAAATAAGAGTAGCAGGTAAGGGTGAAGCTGGCGAAAGAGGTGCCAAAAGTGGAGACTTATACTTGGTGGTACGAATTAATGAACATAAATTATATAAACTAGATGGTACAGACATAAACGTAAATGTCCCAATTTCCCCAAGTGAGGCGGCCCTAGGAGCAAAAATACAAGTGCCTACTCCAAAAGGCAAGATCAGTCTAACAGTTCCTCCTGCAACTAGTTCGGGCAAAGTCTTAAGGTTAAAAGGAATGGGATTAGGTAATGAAAAGAATAAAGGTAATCTGTTGGTGACCCTAGATGTGGTTATTTCTCCAGATTTAACGAGTAAGGAAAAGGAGTTATACAAACAGTTACAAGAGATTAATAAGTTTAACCCGCGGGAAAAGCTACTTTAATTTCAGAAGACAGAATTAAAAAAACAGAAAACCACAATATAAACAGGATTCTTTATTCAGGTGGAGTTTCCCAGGATTAGTTCAACTAGAGTTCAGGGAAAGTCACCTGAACTAAGTTTCACTGAATGACTCCATCTGAATATTATAGAACGAAACTTGCCAACTTGTTTGGCGTAGCTGAGCTAATCCTTTAGGGAAAACCGTTATCCAGGGGCTTAGTACCACTTATCTCCCACTACGCCAGTAGTTGTTTTTTACAAATGCGTAGAAATACCAGTACAGAGCCGCCAGTAGTTCTAGCATTGTGTTCTTTACAATTCGTAGAAATACCAGTGCAAAGCAAGAGGTGGGGAGTCTTAGTGGTAGTTAGCCATCGGATAAAATAAGAATCTGAAAAGGGGTGAGATTATGAGAATGGATAAATTTACAACGAAAGCTGCAGAGGCGTTACAGAACGCTTACAGTTTAGCTGAGGAGATGCAGCATCAGCAGGTAACGCCAGATCACTTATTAGTAGCTCTTACTGAGCAAAAAGAAGGAGTAGTTTCCAAGATATTTTCAGGATTAGAAGTAAACCCAGCACAGTTTGTCCAGGAGTTAAATGTTAGTTTAGGGAAAGAACCTAAGGTTCAAGGCGGTATGGAGGTTTATCCAAGCCAATCCCTGCGTCAGATCTTCGACGAAGCATGGAAAGAAGCTGTCAGCATGAAGGATGAGTATTTAAGCACAGAGCATCTTCTTTTAGCAGTAATAAAAAAGGCTCCAGGTGAAGCAGGTCGTTTAATAAAGCAAAAAGGGATAAATAGAGATAAGATACTTCATGTGCTGCAAAATATTAGGGGTAGCCAGAGAGTCACAGATCCTAACCCAGAAAATAAATATGAAGCATTATTAAGGTTTGGTCATGATCTTACCGAACAAGCACAAATAGGCAAGCTTGACCCTGTGATAGGTAGAGACGATGAAATTACTAGAGTTATCCAAGTCTTATCAAGAAGGACAAAAAACAATCCAGTCTTAATTGGTGAGCCAGGGGTAGGGAAAACAGCGATTGTTGAAGGCTTGGCACAGAGGATGGTAGAAGGTACAGTTCCCGAAACTCTAAAGGATAAAAAACTTATTGTTTTAGATATTGGAGCAATGGTTGCAGGAGCAAAGTACAGGGGAGAGTTTGAAGACAGATTAAAAGCAGTACTAAAAGAAGTAAAAGATGCTGAAGGCGATATAGTTATGTTTATTGATGAAATCCATACTCTTGTGGGTGCTGGTGCTGCTGAAGGGGCAGTAGATGCCGCTAATATGCTTAAGCCAGCTCTAGCTAGAGGAGAGCTCAGATGTATTGGAGCAACAACATTAAATGAATACAGAAAACATATTGAAAAGGATACAGCTTTAGAAAGACGATTCCAACAGGTTTATGTGGGAGAGCCTAGTGTTGAGGATACTATAGGTATTTTAAGAGGACTTAAAGAAAAATATGAGGTCCATCATGGGGTGCGCTTAAAAGATAGCGCTTTAATTGCAGCGGCAACCCTTTCTCACCGCTATTTAACTGAAAGGTTCTTACCAGATAAAGCTATTGACCTTATTGATGAAGCCGCCTCTAAACTGAGGATTGAGATTGATAGTATGCCAGGTGAGATTGACTCGATTGAAAGGAAAGTGAGACAGCTCGAGGTTCAGGTGGAAGCATTGAAAAAAGAAAATGATCAAGGTAGTAGAGAACAATTAAATTTAATTCAATCTCAAATTGCTAACTATAATGAAGACCTTTCTGGGAAAAAGGCTCATTGGGCAAATGAAAAAGAAATAATTCAAAAAATACGTAGTATTAAAGGGGAAATTGATAAGGCGCGAATAAAAGAAGTGAAAGCGGAAAGAGATTTGGAATTGAATGAGCTTGCTAAAATTCGCTATGGAGTTCTTCCCCAACTTGAAAAGGATTTGGAAAAAGCCAATGGACAACTGGCCGAAATTCAGAAAACTTCAAAAATGTTAAAAGAGGAAGTAGATGAAGAGGATATAGCAGAAATAGTTTCTAAATGGACTGGAGTTCCCGTTAGCAGAATGCTTCAGGGAGAAATACAAAAGCTACTTAAAATGGAAGAGTTGTTACAACGAAGGGTAGTTGGACAGGATGAAGCTATTGAGGTTATTGCTAACTCTATTAGACGATCTAGGGCGGGTGTTTCTGATCCTAACAAGCCCCTTGGTTCCTTCATATTCCTTGGCCCAACAGGTGTAGGGAAAACAGAGCTGGCAAAGGGTTTAGCCCACTTTCTCTTTAATGATGAGAGAGCAATGCTTAGGTTTGACATGAGTGAATATATGGAAAAACACTCAGTATCAAGACTTGTTGGTGCTCCCCCGGGATATGTTGGTTATGATCAAGGCGGACAGCTTACTGAAGCAGTTCGTCGTAGGCCGTATTCTGTAATTCTTTTTGATGAGATTGAAAAAGCTCATACTGATGTTTTTAATGTTTTGCTTCAATTGCTAGATGACGGGCGATTAACAGATGGCCAAGGGCAGACAGTAAACTTTAGAAATACGGTTATTATTATGACTTCAAATCTAGGAAGCCAATATTTCACCCAGGTCGAAGATCCAGCAGCTTTACATGAAAGAATAATGGATACATTAAAAGGCCATTTTAGACCTGAATTTCTTAACAGAATTGATGAAATTGTTCTATTCCATCAACTATCGAAGGAGCACATAATAGACATAGTTGATATTCAAATACAACTTTTAGCCGAAAGAATTAAAAGCTTAGGATATGAACTTAAAGTATCTGATGATACGAAGACATTTCTTGCAGAAAAGGGTTATGATACAGTATATGGAGCAAGGCCTTTAAAGCGATTAATACAACGTCTTGTAGAAAATCCACTATCAATAGCAGTTCTTGAAGGAAAATACAATGCTGGAGACACAATTAATGTTAATATAGGGGAAAATAAACAGATAGTTCTTGTCTGAAAACTAAGAAATGGCATTCTCTTTTAGAGGTGCCATTTTTAAATTTTAACTAATATTACAAAACTTGTTGGTGATACCTGAAAAATTCACTTGCGGTGTGGTAATATATAATAAGTATATAAGGTTACATATTTCAGTAAAAGGAAAACTAAAAAAATAGATATATTCAAAAAATCCCAGATGCAGTTATGGATACCTATATATCGTAGCTCTCTTAAAATGCGAAATATGTGGCATTACTTTAAGTAAACTAATTTAAGGAGGTGTAAGGTCTATAATGGAATTATTAGATAAGATTAAGGAACAATCAAAAAAAGCACAAAAAACAATTGTCTTACCGGAATCCTATGAAAGAAGAACACTAAAAGCTACTTCAATTATTCTTAAGGAAAAATTAGCAAGGATAGTGCTCCTTGGTGATAGGGAAAAAATCTATTCTATTGCTAAAAGGGAAGGCTACAATGTATCGGACGCGGAGATTTGGGATCCTACAAATCACTCCAAAAAAGATGTCTACGCGAAAGATTTTCTTGAGATACGAAGAACCAAAGGGATGACAATAGATAGGGCACAAGCACAAATGGAGAACCCTCTTTTTGTTGCGGCCATGATGGTCAAGGAGGGTGATGCTGATGGTTATGTTGCTGGTGCAGAAAATACTACAGGCGACGTTTTAAGACCTGCTCTACAAATTATCAAAAACCAAGAGGGTATTTCCGTTGTCTCCGGTGCAATGATTATGATACTGCCGATGAAAGAATATGGTGATAACGGCATTATAATTGTAGCGGATTGTGGCGTAAATCCCAATCCAACTGCAAATCAGCTAGCAGAGATCGCCTTGTGTTCTGCAGAGACAGGACAACAATTATTAGGTATGGATCCAAAGGTTGCAATGCTTTCGTTTTCAACAAAAGGGAGTGCTCGTCACATTATGGTTGACAAGGTCATAGCGGCAACATACCTGTGCAAGGAAAAAAATCCAGACCTTAAAATAGACGGTGAACTCCAGTTTGATGCAGCTGTTGTTCCGAAAATTGGAGAAAGAAAAGCTCCTGGTAGTGCAGTTGCAGGTCATGCAAACACATTTATATTTCCAGACCTTCAATCGGGAAATATTGGCGTAAAAATCATGGAAAGATGGGGAGGGGCAACGGCAATTGGACCCATTCTCCAGGGGATGGCCAAGCCTGTAAATGATCTTTCTAGAGGATGTAGTGTTGATGATATAGTAAATGTAGTTGCCATTACTTCTGTGCAGGCTATAAATCAATAATATAAATTGCACTAAGTGAACTCGTTCAGCCAAAGCTGAACATTGGGAAATCAGATGGGGACTATACTCCACCTAGTTTAAAGCCCAATTATAGAAGCGGGAGTCTTAAGCCAGATAGAATATTATGGATAAATTTTAAGGAGTGAGATAAAAGATGCCTAGTAACTCTATGATACAATTAATAGAATTGGCACCCAAGGGAAGTCAAAAGATAGACTGGACTAAACAGCATATGCCCGTTTTAAACTATCTCATGGATGAATATACCAAAACAAGACCCTTTCAAGATAAAAACATAGTAATGCGTTTACATATAGAAGCTACAACTGCTTATCTTGCAATACTGCTAAGGGACGCAGGGGCCAATGTTACTCTTGTAGAGGCAGACCCTCTTTCTACACAGGATGATGTTGCTGCTGCCATGTGTGAAGAATGTGTAGATGTAATGGGTTATTACGGAGCTGCTTTTAATGACCATCAAAAATTTCAAAGGGAAGCATTAGAATGTAAGCCCCACATAGTAATAGATTCTGGGGGAATTCTAACAAACCTTCTTCATGATGAATGTAGTCATCTTGTAGAGAATTTTATTGGAACAAGTGAAGAAAGTACAACTGGAGTTAAAAGGTTAAAAAACATGCGCAATAGTGGAGTACTTAAATACCCCGTAGTAGCAGTTAATAGTTCTTTGAGTAAATACTTGTTTGAAAATCTTCATGGAACAGGACAATCTGTTTGGGCTTCTATTATGAATACTACTAATGTTGTTGTTGCTGGGAAAATGGTGGTGGTAGTTGGTTATGGTTGGTGTGGCAAGGGTATTGCGAGAAAAGCAAGAGCTTTTGGTGCAAGGGTTATCATTTGCGAAACGGACCCCTTAAAGCTTAGTGAAGCTGTTATGGACGGCTTCTACGTAAAACCCCTTATAGAAGCTGTGGCAGAGGCTGACTTTATTATTACCGCTACAGGTAACAAGGATATAATTACAAAAAATCATTTAAAGGTAATTAAAAATAGAGTCATTCTTGCAAATGCTGGACATTCAAATGTAGAGATAAACAAGTGCGACCTAGAGGAATATAGTGTTGATAGCTATGAGATAGCAAAAAATATATTACAATATTCCTTCGAGGATGGGAGAAATGTATTCTTACTAGGCGATGGACGCATTGTAAATTCTGCAGCTGGAGATGGGCAACCAGCAGAGGTGATGGATATAAGCTTTGCAATTCATGTAATGGCTGTTAAACACTTGATTGAAAATGCTGGGAATGAAAAAGGAATAATTAAGCTTCCAAGGGAGCTAGATGAGTATGTCTCTTCAATTTATCTTAAAAAGTCAGGTATTATAAAGGATGAATTGACAGATGCACAACAGAAATATTTTTCTATGTTTCCCCAAGTGCCTTGTCTAATGCGAACCAATGAAAAGTAAAAATTATCTAAATATAACCCTGTTAGTTAAATAACAGGGTATTTTTTTAACCATTTTTACATAAAATGCATAATATGTAAGAAACGCAATCGTAAAGGAGTTTTGCAAATGGCAAAACAATTTTTTGCTATTCTTGAAGGATCAGAAGAAGTACCACCAGTTGAAACTGATGCCTTCGGCAGTTCAAATCTTAGACTTAGTGATGATCAGGAGATGTTACAATACCGTTTAACTGTTAACAAGCTTGCGAATTTTACTGAAGCTCACATTCATCTTGGTAGACGAGGGGAAAACGGACCGATAGTAGCCTTTTTATTTGGACCTGTGGACCCTGGTATAACCGTAACCCAAGGAACAGTTCAAGGCACTCTGAGTCAAAGTGATCTCGTAGGACCTTTAGAAGGTGAACCATTTTCAGAATTGGTAAGGCAAATGGAGGCGGGTAATACTTATGTAAATGTTCATACTAGGCAGCATCCCGCTGGGGAAATTCGTGGACAAATTAGTAGGCAAAAAAGGGTAGGATAAATGTAAAGAAACAAGTATAACAAATAAGAAAACTAAACAAGTAAGGCAAGGGGACATTTCACTATGTTGCCTTGTCTTTTATATTATAGTATAAGTTTGGGATTTCCCGCGTCTAAGCTGATAGATTAATTAAATTGGAAGGGTTGACTGAAAATGAAATAAAATGGTAGTATTGGATGTGGTTGCTTAGGGGGGGTTAAAATGGTGGGTTTTTTAGAAAGGCATAGATCTATAACAGCTGACGTAGCCCTATTATCTGTTGCGGTTTTTTGGGGAGGGGGCTTTGTTGTTACAAAAAATGCTCTTGATCATATTACTCCCCTTATAATGATGGCTATTAGGTTTGGATTTGCCGCTGTAATATTATGTCTAGTTTTCAGAAATCGCTTACAAACAATTAGTAAAAGGGATTTATGGGGAGGATGTCTCATCGGACTCTTTCTATACTTAGGCTTTACAACCCAGACAATAGGACTTGTTTATACAACTGCTGCAAAAAATGCTTTTATTACTGGAACTAACGTGGTTATGGTGCCTTTTTTGGTGATGGCCATAACAAAAAAGTTTCCTGGGTGGCCTGCTATTATGTCTGCTTTCCTAGCTGTTGTCGGTTTGGCTTTTCTTACCATTGAAGACAGTACATTAGCATCTATAAACATAGGGGACTGGTTAACCCTAATATGTGCTTTATGCTACGCTTTTCAGGTGGTAACCATTGGTATACTAGCACCTAAGGGCGATGCACTAGCGCTTTCTGTTGTTCAGGTATCCTTTTGTGCAGTTTTATTTATCATTACTGGATTAGTCTTTGAACCAATCCCCACCAGCATTTCCGTAGAAGGGTGGGGTGCAATTGCTTATCTTGTTACGTTAAGTACAGTTTTGTGTTTTGTAATCCAAAATGTTGCCCAAAAATATACTCCTTCATCCCACGCTGCTTTGATACTATGCCTAGAAGGTGTTTTCGGAGCACTCTTTGCCTATCTGTTCTTAAATGAATTATTAACCAAACCAATGTTGGTTGGGTGTGGACTAATATTATTAGCAATTATAATTGCAGAAATGAAGCTGGGACTCAATAAATTAGTGGGTGCTTTTTCATCCACTACAAGCAAGAGACAAGGCTTGTAAAGTATCTCCAAGTTTTGACTTTAGCCTACTTCTTTAAGGTTGACCATGGCCTTAACCAATACTGCCTTATGTTTCATCCTCACTTATATCTACCCTAATAATACCGTTTGTCTCTTTAGGATAAATCATTATTCTCCTTTTTAATTGAAGTTTGAGCGGAACCCTTGATTGCTTTTCATAGAAAACTGAAAAATTACGTTATAACGTTACTATTATAAAGATATATGACCTCTTTAGCAAATGCTACGGCTATTTTTTGATAAATCTTTCAATAATTTGCACAATAGAATTAACGTATGTTTATAAGGGTCTATCAATAATTGGAAAATTAAGGTTATCACTTAAGTTTTAAAGATGAAGCTCTTAATTACTGAAAATACTGAATTGTTAATTATGGCAGAAAATTTGCATAATACATGAAGTGGTAATGTTTATAAACCAACAAAATTAAATACACAAGGGGGGAAGTCCATGAATGTAATAAATGTTTTCTAAAGTAATCATAAAAAAAGGAGGAAATAAAATGAGTGGTATTGATATTGGTATAATTATTGGTTATATGCTTGGCATGCTTGCCTTGGGTTTATATGCTAACAGGAAGCAGAAAAATATGGACGACTATTATGTTGCAGGTAGAAGATTAGGGGCTTTTTCAATAATGTGTTTATGGCTGGCTTCTTGGGTAGGAGGAGCATCTGTAGTAGGTAGTGCAAATACTGCTTATGAGATGGGTATTACTGCTATCTGGTATGTTGGAACTGTAGCATTTGGTTGTATTTTATTCGCCTTACTTTTTTCACATCTTATTAAAAAGATTGGTGACAAATCAAAGCATATTACTTATCCGGATTTAATTGAAGAAAGATATGATAGTCGCTGCCGTATTATTGTCACAGTTACTACTATTTTAGCTTACATTGCTTATACAGCAGGTCAGCTAGCCGCAGCGGGCAGTATTCTTCATGCTTTGTTAGGCTGGGATTTACAGATAGCATTTTTTGTTGCTGCCTTTGTAGTTATTGTATATACAGCAACAGGAGGATTTTTAGCTGTAACATACACAGACTGGGTTCAGTTTATACTTCTTCTTGTGGGTGTAGTTTTAACCCAAACCCTTAAAGAAAGTAAAATTGCAGGAGCAGCTCTTGATGTGGTATTACCAGAACCATTACCTACGGACCATGAGATATTTAAACTAGATAATGCAATATTTACCCCACATGCAGCCTTTTTATCTACAGTTGCTCTGTGTGAGGTTAGGAGAAAGTGTGTTGAAGAAGTTATGAGGGCACTAAAAGGAAAGGCACCAAATAGTGTCGTGAATATAACAGTACTGGATCAACCCAATTGTAGAATTAACGCAAGTGTTTAATCTTTAAACAAAAGGGGGATTTAGGATGCAGCATGAGAGTTTTTTTAGACCTGCGGTTTTTAGTCTTTATGACTATATTGCTGGAAAGACAATTGAGGAAGTTAAGAGAGAACTTGGGTTAGATGATATAGTTAAGTTAGCTTCGAATGAAAATCCCAATGGCCCCTCTCCAAGGGCACTAAAGGCCATTACAAATGAATTAACGAATATTTACATGTATCCTGAAAAAAGCTTTTTGGATCTTAAAAAAGTTCTAGCAGATATAAATGGTGTTGATCCAAAAAATATCGTGGTAGGTCATGGTTCAGAAACTATAATACAACTTATTCCCCAATTATATGTTAATCCTGGGGAAGAGGTTATAGTGGGGGATAAAACATACGGAAGGTATGAAGAGGCTTGCAAACTGATGAATGGAATTGTGAGGCATGTTCCTCTAATGGATTACCGATATGATCTTAGTGGAATTACTGACATTGTTAATTGTAAAACAAAGTTAATCTGGATATGTAACCCTAATAATCCCACAGGAACTATAGTAAAAAGATCTGAAGTGGAGGTCTTCTTGAAAAGCATTCCAAAAGAAATCGCTGTAGTATTTGACCAGGCTTATTTTGAATATGTTGATGATCCGCAATATGCTAATGGGCTGGATTTTGTAAAAGAGGGTCTAGAAAATGTTATAGTGTTAAGAACATTTTCTAAAGCACATGGACTTGCTGGTTTACGTTTAGGTTATGGAATTGCCCATGCTAGAGTTTGCCAGATGCTTGATAGAATAAAGGAACCTTTTAATTTAAATAGATTATCAATTGTCGCAGGACCTGCTAGTTTAGCAGATCAGGAATGGCTAAGCAAATGTGTGACTGAAAATAGAGTAGGCAGGGATTATCTATCACAAGAGCTGAGAGCACTTGGTTGTGATGTAGTGCCTAGTCAAGCAAATTTTATCCTATTTGACGTGAAACAAGATTGCGAATTACTTTTTAAAAGACTTCTGGTCAAAGGAGTCATCGTAAGGCCAGCTGCAGGCTGGGGGCTTGATTCCTTTATAAGGGTTACTGTTGGCACTATGAAAGAGAATAAAAGATTTATAGAAACCCTGAAAGAAGAACTGTAGAACGTATTGTCTAATATAGAGATGGGGGTTCATGTATGTATATTAAATTCGTTACGATATATGGAGTTCGTATTCCATATCTTGAGCCTTTTATAGTTGCGTATGGCACGTATCCTGACATGCCAACAATTATTGTGAAAATGGAAACGGATGACGGATATATTGGGTTCGGAGAAGCAGTACCTGACCAATGTGTAACAGGAGAAACCTTTGAAAGTACGATTACTGTTTTACAAAATGAGCTTATTGCTGAAGTCATTGGTCTTTCTCCATTTCAAATAGAAGAAGCACATCAGAGGTTTAGTAGGCGAATTCATGGTTCCCCTGCTGCAAGGGCGGCATTAGATTTAGCCATGTATGACCTAATGGGGAAGGTTGCTAATCAACCTGTATATAATCTACTTGGCGGTAAAGTCCATGAAAAGTTAATTGTACCCCAGGTAATAAGTATTAAAGAACCTGAAGATATGGCAAAGGATGCGCAAAGGTTTGTTAATGAAGGGTTTAGGATAATTAAGATGAAAGTAGGAACAGATCCTTACAAGGACGTAGAAAGGGTCAGGCAGGTTCGGCAGGTGATAGCTGATGCAACATTAAGGGTGGATGCTAATCAGGGCTGGATGGATCGGGCCACAGCTTTACAGGTTATTGAAAGGATAAAGGTATATAATGTTGACTGGGTGGAGCAGCCGGTTAAGGATGGGGATTTAGAGGCACTAGCTGAAGTAAAAAAGGCAACAACAGTTAGAATTATGGTTGATGAAGGCGTACACAATGTTAAAGATTTATTAAAGGTCATTCAGATGAGAGCAGCAGATGTGGTAAATATTAAGCTTATGAAGGCAGGGGGAATTTATCCATCACTTGCAATAGCTTCCATGGCTGAGGCAGCTGGACTTACCTGCCAAGTAGGTTCCATGGTAGAAACAGCCATTGGCACCGCAGCTGGAGCACACTTATCTTGTGCTCGACAAGTTATTAAATCGAATGAAATGGTTGGGCCATTAATGCTGTCAAGGGATGTAGCAAAGATTAGTATTCATCAGGATGAGCTTACACTATCAGATAAGCCAGGCCTTGGCATAGATGTGGAGGAAGATGTTTTAGAGGAACTAGCTATCCGCAAAATACAAATAGCCAGTCACAGCAACTAAATCGTATCAAAGTTATAAAGAAAGCTTAACCTAAGGGTTGGGCTTTTTATGTTAACGTAAAGAACTTCCATTAAATATATTTTTACAATAGAATTACAGGAAATACACCAAGATGTGTATAAGTAATATTGTATGGATTTGCGAAATATTTGAGGTACAAATATGGAGAATTTTACTGAAATCTATAAAAGATACAAATTAATGATATATCGTTATTTTCTATATTTAACTACTAGTGATTACCTAGCAGAAGAATTAACCCAAGAGACATTTTACCAGGTGTATGTTTCTTATGGAGAATTTAAAGGTGGTAGTTCTATTTCTACTTGGATAATAGCGATTGCTCGTCGAGTCTACTTGAAATATTTAAGGCAGGATAAAAAGCAATTAACTCTAGAGAATGGGTTGGATGAGGTTTGTGCAGCTATTGATGGTCTGCCAGAGGTAATCTTAGATAATAAAGAGTTTAGAAAAGAAATATTAGATACTCTACAATTACTGCCCGAAATTTATCGCTCAGTAATTATTTTACGTGAAATAGAGGAAAGAAGCTTTGAAGAAATTGCGGCAGTCTTAGGAAAATCTCCGTCTTCTATAAGAGTTATACTACATCGAGCTAAAAAACGTTTCAGGGAATTATTTAACGCAAAGATAGGGTGAGAATGTGCTAGTGGAGTTCGTTCCGCAATTGTTGCTAGTATTTTAAAACAGGTTGGTAAAAATCCCCATAATAGTTCTAAAAATCTCCTTTTCATTTTAGAAACAAAAAAAGGAGATTTTTTATTAATTATTTTTATTTTAACTGTAACAAATTAGAGACTTATGGTACTAACTATACAGAACAAGCAAATGTGAGGTGTACTTAAAGGTGAAAAGTAATAAGGACATTCAATGTGCAATAATTCAAGATCTTATACCTGTTTATGCAGACGGAGAGCTAAGTCAAGCAAGTAGTGAAATGGTTAGGCAGCATTTAATGGAATGTAGCCAGTGCCAGTTGGAAATAGAGGCTTACAAAAAACCCCTCTTTACAGATACCCAGCTACAGGAAGATATAGATACAGATGTTAAAGTAAAACCCTTTGCTTTTTTTCTTTGGCCCAGATTTAAAAAAGTTGCATGGTTGTGCCTTTTGCTAATTGTAGTTGGAACAGGAAGTTTAGCAATTGCTGCTTACAACTTCGGAAAAAGCATAGCATTGCAGGATCCTGTGTACAGTAGAGCTATTAAAGAGGACCTATTTGTAGAAGTACACAAGACAAAAAAATTAGGTCCATATGAAATAACACTATCAAGAGCACTTCTTGATAATGCACAGACAGTATTATTCTATAATACTAATCCAGCTATTAGTGAAGAGGATAGAGTACACGTTACCATTAAGGATTCAGATGGTAGGGTTTATGAAACCTTATCCGGATTTAGCTATGGTGGAATAGAGCATACAATGAATTTACAACCTTTAGATTCCCAGGCTCAGCAGTTAGCAGTAGAATTTGAGCTTGAGGGGACACCAGCAGTAGAGACTTTTAACGTTCCAGTAGATCCAACCCCTGTTTTGGCAAGTACTAGCAAGTGGTGGCCTAGTATAACCAGAGAGTTTGGTCCTGTTAGAATTGATTTAGATTCTGTGGTGCTTGGTCTTACAAAGAGTCAGATAAACATCAGAGCTCTATGGCCACTAGATCAGCAAATACGAGGAATGGGCTTTGGGAAAATGCCACCCCAGGGCCCTATAATAGGAGAAAATGGAGAGGTTTTAAGTGCTAGTGGAGGATCTTTCAGAGTGCCTGAGGGGATACCAATTTCCAATGACTATGCTTCCCTTTTGGATACGACAAATAGGAGGCAGATAGGATTAAACACAATAGGTTACCAGACAGATTCCACATCTGGTGGTGTAAATGTGACCTTTGAATTTGACCCTTTTTTGGAACCTACATCATATATGGACTTTACCTTGCCTAATCTATACTTATATGAAATAGTTGCAGGAAATAGCCTAGAACTTTCTTTGGAAGATGGTGAAGAAAGGGAAATAAATGAGAATATAGGCAGTGAGTCACATAAGGTTGTTATTGATAAGTTGATCAAGCAAGATTCTCTCTTAAGAATATACTATACAATGCTCAAAGGGGAAGATGCTATTTACCCAGAGTACCTTCCAGAAATAGTTTTAAGCAACCCTGAAGGGTTTGAAAGACAAGGAAGAATAACTTCTACAGACGGTAATAGGGGTATAGTAGAGGTCCACCTTACCGACGAAGGTTCCTTTACATTAGAATTGAAGAGTCTCGGAGAAATGCTTCAGGGCGACAAAGAATATGAACTTCAGGTTCCTGCAGGTTATTAATATTTATGAGGTGTTGGAATGAAACATATAAGTCTTCCTACAAAACTATATAACCTCGCATATAGGCTAACAGGAAATACCCAACTAGCTGAAAGAATAGCTTTAAATGCTGTTGAAAATGTAGCAAATCAGGGGATATCTGTAGATAATGAGGAACTGTTTCAATATGCTGTGAAAGAGATAGTTGATCTAACAGTAAATCAGTATCCTTATCATATACCGGGTTATTCTGAAGAGCAGGACACATCATGTCAGCTGCAGGCAATTCTCAACACTTTGCCAGCTAGTGAAAGATTTACTGTGGTGTTACGTGACATCTGTGGCTTTTCTTCTTCCCAAGTTGCAGGCTTTATGAATATAAAAATAGAAATAATACAACAGCTACTTGCAACGGGACGTTGTGAGGTCTGTAGATTAGTTAATGATAAAAAAATGACAGAAAGGTTTGAAAAAATTGCATCTAAATAAAGGTTTTTCTTTAACACCAAAATTTCTACCATTGGTTTTTTTAGCAGTCGTACTTGATTTAATACAGTTAGGAGATATCTTGCAACGCTCACAGGATTTTAATATTAAATTTAGTATTCCTTCAGCTATTCCAAGTCTTACTCAGGTGCTGGCTGAACCTCAACAGGCAGGCGGTGGATTTATAGTTAATCTACCTTTTGCTTATTTGGGTGGGGTTGTTGCTGTCTTGTTATTTGCTTTTTTCTTAATTGCTTCCGCCTTTCTCACGGGTGCTTTTCTAGGAAGTGTTCTTTCAGGACTGCGGGGGGAGAGCTTTAGTGTGGATACTTTTATCACTTATGGCAAAAAGTTCTTTGGACGTTTCTTACTTCAGCTTGTAGTTATTTTTCTTGTTGTCCTTGCGTTTATTCCAATTGCACTTATTTTGGGTCCAGTAGCCTTGATTCTGTTGATAGGAGTTTTTATCGTTGCTTTTCTACTTATCTTCTGGGACTACGCAATAGTTGTAGAAAATACTGACGTTATAGATGGTGCTAAAAGGTCTTGGAATCTAATTAAAGCTAATCTAGGAAAAGTATTTTCCTTTGTTTTTTTGATAGCCCTCTTTGCTTCCATTTTTAGCATTATAGCCAATTACATGGTTGCAGCTTCCCCAATACTTGCCTTTATAGCCATTCTCATCTATGGATATTTAGGAACGGCTGTTATTTTTGCCATGATGTCTTTCTACTTGGAGATCAGAGAAGAAGAGGAATGGTTAGCTTGATTTTCAAAGAGGTGAGGAATTGTTATCGCAAACGGTGGATCCGATTTATTTCATAAGGAGGTGACAAGGGGACGTTTCGTCTGTCAGGTTTTAGTCTATAAATATTTCATCTATACCTATATTTGTTTCATGACCTGTATCATTATGGCATGATGAACAAGTCCTATCTTCCTTAAGATATTCTAAATGATCTTGATTGTTCTTAATCGTAACTGCGTTGGGGAAATTTGGGTATTGTCCGGTATGACATCCAAAACAGCCTTTATTATTAATATATGAAGCACTAATAATAGGCATTACGTAATTCTCAGTAATATCAGAAACATAATAATTTAATCCTCTAGACTTTGAGTGTAGTTTGCCTAAAGAGCCTGTAGGTTCATGACACTGCAGGCAATTAACATCCTGATGGGGTGAATTATTCCATGAAGTAACATAGGGTTTAATATAGTGGCAACCACTACAGAATTCTGGAGTAGAAGTATAGTAATATACACCCATGAAAGAGCCATAAGTAATGAGCAAAATAATTATAACAACTCCAATGACTGATGCCGCTAATTTTGTTAGTTTTGACATATAACCCAACACCTATTAAAGAAAATTTGTTTCTTAATTTAGTATCTCATAAAAGACAGTAGATATAACCAAAAAATAATAAATATCAGAGCGGACATTAAAGTAGTAGATTTTATTGCAATGGGCATTGAAATGATTGGTTATAGTAGGTGAATTTAAAAAGTTGTCTAAAAAAGTAATAACAGGGGGTGTTATTCCTAGTGAAGAATAATAAAACTATAATCCTCGTCATGGTCATGGTGGTCCTTTTGTTAAGTGTTTCTGGATGCAAAAATAATTCTGGCCAGCTGTCAAATAATTCCTCTGTACCTGAACAAAAACAGGAATTAGATCAGCAAATCGGGGACATAACTGATCCATTAGAGATGGAAAGGCTATGGCAGGAGTATTTATATGATACAATAACTACTATAGGTAACACTCCTGAGTTCAATGCTCCAAGTGAAATAGACCCGGTTAACATAGCCAAATACGCATGGGAAAAGTATACATTGGAGCATGGTGAGGATGGTTTAGCCATAGCTGACGAGGGTGGCTATCTGCGGCTGTTCCCCCTCGATACTGTTCTTGAATATGCACAGCGTTACTTTAATTTGAACAGCCTAGATTTGTCGGAAGTTGAAGATTATTACTATGACTCCCAGAAAAGTGCTTTTATTTTTGCTCTTGGCGGAAGAACGAGCCGTCCGGCTAATACTGAGAACAACTCTTGGGGCATGCATCTTGATAAGGTTACTAGAAATAGCGACGGTTCAATTAAAGCAGTTTTAGTGTCATATGATACATACCGCACCCGAAAAGTAGATAGTACAATGACCTATACGCTAAGGCAGCATGATGACGGCAGCCTATATTTTGATAAGGGCAAACGAGAATGGATAAATAACAACCTGGTCGTCTTAACGGGGGATTATGAACATTTTGACAAAATTGTAGGTTTTGATGGGCAAATGCAAGAGCTTTCAATGGTTGGGGAAACTGAGGACAGGGTGATTCTTGCTTACACACCTTATGCAAAAGGAAAGAATGGTTCATTAATGCTGATGAATCCCCTTACAATGGAGATAGAAAAGGCGCTTGATCTTGGCAATAACTTTGCATACTCTGACGTTAAGGTAGCAGGTGAAAAAGTTGTAGTACGTCTCCCTAATAAAATAATAACCGTTGATAAAAACCTTGAGAATCTAGAAGAGACCCCAATACCAATAGTAATAGCGGAAAAAGTTGACCCAATGTCAACTACCGACGAAAAGGGAAACCCTGATGTTTTCTTTGGTGGTTATGATGTATCAAGGGATCTTACAAAATATGTTTTTACTGATAATATAGGCGTTAAGCTTTTTAATACTAGTGATAATAGTGAGCAGCTTCTTTCAAAAACAGTACCAATTGAAGAAAGTAGTTTAATTGATAATTCCTATCACTTTCTTCCTAGGTTTGTTGCAGAAGATAAAAAGGTTATAACTATTATGAGCGGCTATGAAAACACTATGGGTTATACCCTGTGCGACCTAGAAAAGGATACAGTAAAGACCTTTGATATAACTGCGGAATGCTCTTCCACAGGAAATATTCATTATGATACAGGTTCACTTGAAGTAAATACACATATTTATGATTCTAAGAATCAAACATCTACTCCTAAAAGCTTATATTTGGATTTTATGTCTGGTGTCGTAACAGAAATTGAGTTGGATAACCCTGGTGACACAGGCTACATTCGTTTCCCTGAATATTGTTATGTAGGGCAGGAGTATGCCTCTTTT
This sequence comes from Desulfitibacter sp. BRH_c19, assembly GCA_001515945.1. NCBI lineage: Bacteria > Bacillati > Bacillota > Clostridia > Neomoorellales > Desulfitibacteraceae > Desulfitibacter > Desulfitibacter sp. BRH_c19. Next base: position 73,983 of record LOER01000033.1, on the reverse strand, counting down.
ATAACAACGGTCTGGGACAATAGTGATAATGCAAATAATATGAGTTATATCAATCGCCTTAACTTGAAAACCTTCAAAGTTGAGCAAAATATTGCCTCAGTCAAGGCTGCTCAAACACATATACTAGGCGTATTGGAAGATGGTCGCATCGTGTTCTGGTACAGCCTCAACCCTAGTGAAAGCGGTATATGCGTTACTAAATGATGCAGTAATATACTTAAGACTATCAGCTATCAGGCTTATCAATAATCCAATAATAATAGGAGAAGTGACTTAAGTATTAATATCATAATGGGGGAGATAAAATGAAACGTTTAATTGGTGTGCTTTTCTTGAGTATCTGTATAATATTTAGCTTGTCACCAATTACTTTTGCTCAAGAGGAAAGAATTTCTGTTCTTGTGGATGGTTTACCAACAAACTTTGATGTAGAACCGATAATTGAAAACGGACGCACCTTGGTTCCATTTCGTGCTATTGCAGAGGACTTAAATGTAAAAGTTGAATGGGACGGTGGCAGTCAAACAATAAATGCTACAGATAAAGGGACAAGCATTCAGCTACAAATTGGCAGCAGCACAGCATACATAAATGAAATGGCTGTAACACTAGACGTTTCTCCACAAATTATTAATGGAAGGACTCTGATTCCACTTCGCTTTTTTAGCGAAGCTTTTAATTGTAATGTAGAATGGATTGGCTCTAGAAATGAAGTGAAAATTATATCTGCACCTGCTGAGATGAAAGTCATAGGTTTTTACGCCCTTGGTGATACTAGGACAAGCAGTTGGACTAATCTTTTTGGAGCGCCATATCCAGAAGCTGCTAAAGGAAATACTGATGTGGTAGATGAATTAGCTTTTGGTTGGTACAGCATGGATAGAGAAGGCAATCTGCTTCTTAACAGTAAAACTGGTTGGCAAAGGCCAGCTGGGTGGGAGGCTGTTCTAACAACTGCCTACGACTTTAATTTGGCTACGGAAATGTTAATACACATTACCAATGGTGATGGTACCATTTCCTCTATAATAGCAAATGAGGAAGCAATGAAAAATTCTATTAATAGCATTTTAGCAGAAGTAGTAATGTATGGAGGGGTTAATCTTAATTTCGAGAGTCTAGGGCTTTCTGAAAAAGGAGAAGCCTTGTTAGATGAACAAAAAAGGTTTACAAGGTTTGTTAGGCTTTTATCTGAAGAATTACACGCCAATAATAAAACCCTTACGCTGACAATTCATCCCCCCAATAGTGCATATAATGGATATGATTACAAGGCGTTGGGAGAAGTAGCAGACACTATTATTATTATGGCTTATGACTATGGACCCAAACCAGAACCTATAAATCGAGTGTTACAAGCTGTTGAAATGGCTATTGCTTATGTTCCAGCTGAAAAATTAGTACTAGGTATATCTGCTCCATACGAAACACCAGACAGCATTCTATCTAAAATAGGCATTGCGAAAAGATACAATTTGCAAGGAATAGCTTTATGGAGATTAGGCTTAATATCTACTGATATGTGGGATGTCTTGAAAATAGCAACACGCTAATTATTTTATAATAAGGCAGTAGATCCGGGACGTGTTGGAGAGTAGTGAACAAATGAGGGAGTATAGCCGTCAAACAAGTATAGGCGATAACTAGAAAGGATGAAATAATATGAATCTAAGACCTGTCAAAAAATACAAGGCTCCCACATATCCGGAAAAATCTGTATTGTTAGAGAATCCCGATCTGTTAAAGACAGTCCCAATAAGATGGAAGGGTAATATCTATATTGGTGCTGCACTAACTTCGATTTTGGCTTTTTCATTGGTTGGCTGCAGCACATCGACTGACGAGGGTGGATCAATTTCAAAAAGTCAGCTCAACAAAGTAGCAGTAGCTCCCATTTTTGAAAATGGCAATGGAAGGGGAAGCTTTGGTTGTGTATCTGTGGCACCCCCGTCATTTTTATCAGAGGAAGAAGCCTTTGATGTGATACAGGCAGAGGCAGGAAAATATAATATTGTGTTTGAAAGAAAAGCTCTTGATTTAAAGGGAGTGGAAATCCCTGAAACCAAATTCTATTTAGGAGATGGGAAAGCAATAGATGCTACAAGAAGGGGAGATCTTACATTAGACGGATACGATGCTTCAAAAAAAATAGGCTTTGAATTTGTATCAAGAGAAGATTATGAACAATGGCAGAAAAAGCAGGACATAAGGTCATCGGTAGATGATTTTGACTTTTTATCTACTGCAAAGCTGCTGCAGCAGGGAACAAATGGGAAAAATGGTGATTTTAACCTGGGAATATTCTATAATCCCATGACACCCTATGAGGAATTGAGGGAGCTAGGTATTGAACAATATGACTATGCAGAAATGGAGCTAAAAACCAAGGAATTGGCATCAGCCGAGCTGAGAGAGCAAGTAAAGGGTTTTCTTGAGTGGCTTAAAGCTCAGGAAATCATATAGGTGATGGATGATGCATTATACATTACATTTATCAAATAACTGCAACATGGCTTGCAAATACTGTTATGTGGACAAGGGTCATATCCTTAAAATGAATAAAGAGACGGTTGTAAAAACGGTGAATATGGCGGCAAATGAAAAAAATTCTGTGGGCATCATATTTTTTGGAGGAGAACCCCTTTTATGCAAAGATATAATTTATGAAACTGTAGAATACTGCAGGTGGATGGAAAAAAACAATGATTGTAGATTTCACTATAAGGTTACCACTAATGGGCTTTTACTGGATGAAGCATTTATGGAGTTCTCCTTAAAGCATAATCTTTTTATTGCCCTAAGCCATGACGGTGTACAAGAAGCCCATGACAAGCACCGCGTGGATAATGATGGTCGTGGAACATTTAAGAAGCTTAGCAGCAAAATGGAGCTGCTGCTTTCACAACGTCCCTATGCACCTGTACTTATGGTGGTCAATCCAGATACGGTGGATTTGTATGCTGAATCAGTTCAATATCTGTATCAGAGAGGCTTTAGGTATTTAATATGTTCATTAAATTATGCTGCAGTATGGACGGATAGGGATATGAAGAAATTAGAGAAACAGTACAAGGAGCTGGCAGCTTTTTATCTGGAAATGACACTAGCAGAAAATAAATTTTATCTTAGTCCCTTTGAGGTTAAAATAAGTTCTCATATTAACGGTCAAACATATGGAAAAGAACGCTGTGAGCTAGGAAAAAAACAAATATCGGTTGGTCCTGATGGTACATTATATCCATGTGTTCAATTTGTCGGTGAAAAGGACAGCACCATTGGTAATGTGGATGCTGGTATAATCGAGAAAAGAAGGGAGGCTCTCTACACACTAAATGAAGTTGAAAAGAAAGAGTGTGGTGAGTGTGCAATCAGAAACCGCTGCAATCATCATTGCGGATGCTTGAATAAGCAGGCAACAGGCAGTATAGAAAAGGTTTCACCAGTATTATGTGCCCATGAGAGAATCCTCCTGCCAATTGCCGATAAACTGGCAAAAAAGCTTTATAAAAAACGAAATCCCATGTTTATTCAAAAGCATTATAATGACATGTATCCCCTACTTTCATTGATAGAGGATCGGAAAAGTAGTTAATGCCAATTACATAGTAACAGAATTTTTGATACACGAAAAATGTAGGATATCAGGGAAAGGAGACAGTATGAAAAGGGTACTCTTTATCTTGCTGATGATAAGTCTATTAACAATTAGCTGTACGATGAACCAACGGGAGGAACTTCCTGAACAAAACAATATTCCATCCCAAGCGGAACATAGTGGAGATAAATCCCAGCTGCCTGATATATCGCACTATTCACAACGGTTTATAAAGGCACATTTAGCAGAATTGAAAGATATATCCTTAGAAACGTGGTCTCCTGACCAACAGAAGGTTGCTTATATTGTTGCTGACCAGCTTAAAGAAACGGGTGGAATTTTTATTTGGCAGGTTGGAGAAAAGGAGCCTAATGCTGTCTCAGAAATAGAGGGTAAGATTGATGGGTTCTATTGGTCTCCGAATAGTAACTACGCTATTGCAGATATAGGGATGTCCTCTTTACGCCTGGGTGAGATTTTAGATGCTCAAACATATACCAAGGTGAACAGTATCAATTATGTAGGAAAACCAGTTTGGTCACCTGATGGGAATTGGCTGGCTCTCGGGCAGGTGCGTTATCTTAACCCCCCTATTGAATGGGAGTTAGACGGAACTGTAGATCTAGTCATGTATAATATTAATAGTAAAGAAACTAAGATTATAAAAAAGGCAAATCAGAAGGAGCATTTTAGGCCGCTGCACTGGCATGAGGATGGAGTATTAGAGTATGCTTATAACCAGATGGATGGAAATTCCCATCGACAGTGGTATCCACCGGAGGATGGAACTCTAGAAGTTGCATTCAAAAATAAGATTTTGCAAAAATATACATCACCTTCAGGCAAAAATGAACTTATCCTGGTCAAAAACGGAGGAGGCTATAATGCTTATTGTCAGAATGGAAAATATTTTGCACTAGTCAAAAAATATTCCTATGCAGGTAGTCTTCCAGACCTAAGCTGGTCTCCACAGGAAAAATATCTGATATTAGGGACTGGGCCTTCAAAAATTTCTACTGGCTATGTTTTTGATATTATTAATGGTAAGGGAGTAGGGTCAGTTGATTACTTATCAGGGCCACTTTGGTCACCAAATGGCAATTATTTTACCTATACCAGGCGTGGAGATGATATCCCAAATGCAAATGCTGAAGGACTTTATTTCACAAGCGATCTAAATATTTATGATCTGGAATTAGTAGGCTATTCAACTTGTATTCTTAAAGGAACAGAGGATTTTTATTATACAGCTGAGGACTGGGATCAAGACGGTGTAGAGTACTCTAGGAGATCCAATGCTACTGGTGAAGCTATGGAAAATGGGAAATATATCTATGCCCGCAATATAATCTCCTGGAATCTTGATACAGGAAATAGGGAGGTTCTGGAGACATTTGCTGGGCAAAAGTATGACAATTTTAACTATTCCACAGATAGGAAGTGGATTTCTTTTATTAAGCACCTTCCTAGTGCTGGTGATGCTTTTCCTGGGATGCCAGCTGTCTATAATGTTGAAACAGGAGAAATAAGGGAACTGGATATGGTATTTCAAGCAGTAGGTGGTTGGCTGAAAACCTCATGGTTTAATCACTCCCCCAAGGTTATCACTAACCAGCAAAACCTATTAGATATAAATTCATGGGAAATGACAGAGATTAAGGTGGCACAAAACGAGTGGATTTTGGGTGCCAAACCTGCCCCTGATGATACAAAAATTGCAGTATTTTCTTATTATCATGGGGAAAACACATATGATGTTATGGGACTACCCCTCAACTTATATATTATGGACAGTAAGGGAAAAAGGATTCTTACCAAGTATGAAACAGACATATTACCATATTTTAACAACAACATTCAAGGTCTCCTGCCTGTTAATTTTACATGGCTGGATAATGGCACTTTGCTGTTAGAAAACTGGCGGGAACAATGGGAAGGCATATGTGACCTTGTAAAGATTGATATAAAAACAGGTAAAACCACCAGGCTGAAGCAAAATGTTCATGCTCCTACTGTTGCACCAGATAATAGCAAGATAGCAGTCGTAGAACTGAATGGAAGTAGTAGATATTCTTCAAAAAATATTAGGATCATAGATGCTAATGGTGATCTTATTACAAGCTTAAACTGTGTAGATTTTGAGTTGGACTTTTTTAATACAAAAATGATCTGGAGCAATGACTCAACGAAGCTGGTGATTAAGGGCTATAAAGAGGAAAATAATGTAAACAGGCAGCATGTAGTTGTTTATGATATGGAAGTTGGAAGCGGCAAAGTGGCAAAACTTAGTGATAATGAGTTAAATTATGATCAAAAAGAGTTTCTTCAGGTTAGTGATGATGGGATGGAAATTGTGCTTTCCCAAATGGGCAGTCTAGAGAAATTTGCAAAATGAAGTAGTTATATTATGGTAAATAATATTATGAAATAAATATGGAGATTTATGTATAGAGAAGGAAAAGATTAGAAAAAAATAGAATAGGAGTATAAACATAAAATTGCCTAAATTGTGGGAGTGATAGCAGATTAAGCTCTTGATAAATTTAAATCACAAATATGATTTTTGGAAAATAAAGGAGCATCAGATTCAAAGAATTAAAGAATCTTTACCTGATATTGATGTAGCTGTTTACCATAATAAAATGGATGATATCTCCCAGATGATTTCCGATGCACACATATATTTTGGGTGGTCATTTCAAGTTAAATGGCTGGATGTGTCAAAAAATCTCAAATGGATTACTACTCCTTCTGCTGGAGCAGATTACATAGAATCCCCTGAAATTAAAGAATCGGGTATTCTTTTTACGACCTCTTCCGGGTATCATGGTTATCCCATGGCACAGCATGCAATGGGATTCATATTAGGATTTTCTAGGGGAATAATATACTCATCTAGGGCGCAGACTGTTAAACAGAACTATAGATCTGATGTGGCAGATGAATTCTTTGATATCAAAGGTACTAGTATGGCTATAATTGGATGCGGTTCAATAGGGACGGAACTGGGAAAAATGGCTAAAGGTTTCGGAATGAAAGCCTATGGTATAAGACGTATTGTACCAAATAATAAGACTCAAGACGATATAATTTGGGCAAATATGGACAAGATTCCTCATATTTTACAAGATTGCAAAATAGTTGTAAACCTTTTGCCAAAATTAGAAACAACCTTTATGTTTTTCAATAAGGAAATGTTTCAGAATATGAATAAAGGTACAGTTTTTATTAATCTTGGTAGAGGAAGTACCGTAGATGAGGATGCTCTTCTTTGGGCATTAGATGAAGGAATTATTTCTTGGTGTGGGTTGGATGTACTATCTCAGGAACCTGCTCCAGTAGAACATCCACTTAAAAACCATTCAAGAGTGGTGGTAACACCCCATTCTGCAACCTTTACCAATTACTTTATGGACAATGCAGTAGATTATTTTATTGAACAATGTAAAAAGTATATATCTGGTGGAGAAATGAATAATATTGTTTATCAATAACAAAAAATAATTGTTTATGGAGGTTTTTATATGAATATGAAAATTACTGATAGTGTTACTTGGGTAGGAAAAGTTGATTGGGAGCTTACACATTTTCATGGACAAGAATTAAGTACACACAGAGGATCTAGTTACAATTCATATTTGGTCAAAGATCAGAAAAATGTTTTGATTGATACCGCGTGGACGCCTTTTGCCCATGAGTATGTGGACAACTTAGAAAAAGCAATAGATCTAAAAGATATTGATTTTATTGTGGCTAACCACTCAGAAGTTGACCATAGTGGAGCGCTTTCTGAATTAATTAAGAGGATACCAGATGTTCCTATCTATTGTTCCAAAAATGGTGCTAAGATGATAAAAGCACAGATGCATCAGGATTGGAATTTCCAAATAGTAAAAACAGGAGACAAGCTAGATTTAGGTGATAAACAGCTAATGTTTATAGAAGCTCCAATGCTTCATTGGCCAGACAGCATGTTTTGTTATCTCACAGGAGATAATATTCTCTTTAGTAATGATGCATTCGGTCAACATTATGCAACAGAAGTTCTTTTTAATGATTTAGTAGATAAAGATGAGCTAATAGCTGAAGCAATCAAGTATTATGCAAACATATTAACTCCATTTAGTAAGTTTGTTCCCAAAAAAATTAACGAAATTGTTGATTTCAATGTACCCCTAGATATCATATGTCCAAGTCATGGTGTCATCTGGCGCGATAACCCAATGCAGATTGTTGAGCTTTATGCCAAGTGGGCAGATGATTATCAGGAAAATCAAGTTACTATTATTTATGATACCATGTGGAATTCAACTAAGAGAATGGCAGAGGCTATAGCTAATGGACTTAAAAAAACTGATGAAACAATGAAAGTGAAATTGTACAATATAGCTAAATCTGATAGAAATGATGTTATCACAGAAATCTTTAAATCAAAAGCTGTATTGTTTGGTTCTTCTACTATCAACAGGGGCATTTTATCCCATATTGCAGGATTGCTTGAGGAAATTAAGGGCCTCGGCTTTAAAGGTAAAAAGGCTGCAGCCTTTGGTTCTTATGGTTGGAGTGGTGAATCTGTAGAGGTAGTGACTAAGAGATTAGAAGAAGCTGGTTTTGAAATAGCAAATCAAGGTCTGAAAGTCTTATGGAATCCAGATAACGAAATGATTTCTAAATGTGAGGAATTTGGTAAAAGCTTTCTATAAGGGCGATTCTTGAGATAATATTTTTCACAACCAATAAGAATACTCACTACTTTAGCAAATAATGTTTATATTTCAGGTCAAAAAAGCCTACCTTTACTTAAAGTAAAGGTAGGCTTTGCTTATCCTATATTTAGACTACTAACAATAAAGGCCCCCTGTTTTTCGTATACTATTAGAAGTTTTCTTTATATCGATTTCTACTTAACCACAAGTACTGGGGACTTACAGCTTTGAACTACATAGTTTGCAACACTACCAATGAGAGCCCTTTTAATACCAGTTAAACCTTTGCTGCCCATGATGACCATGTAGTAGTCACCAGAGTTGGCTGCCTGGCAAATCTCTTCTGCTGGATCACCTTCCTTGGCAATCATTTCAATTTGGATGTTTTCCTTTTCATAGAAACTCTTATAGCTTTCCAATAGATCTTTTGCTTGCTTCTTTTGTCTTTCCAATAATTCATCATAGTAAAAATGTGTTCCACTCCAGTGAATTGGAGCTGGAGCAGGTACTGCTACAGAAATAACTGTTATTTTTGCAGAAAGGGCTTTTGCAAGCTCAAGGGCTCTTTCAGCTGCCTTTTGAGCTGCATCTGAACCATCAACGGCAACTAGAATTTTTTTCATACTTATTTAACCTCCTTTGATAGAACAACCCACAAATAGTGTGGGTTACAAGTTTATCTAGTCTATTTTTTTAAATTTACTAGCAGGTGCACCACAGATAGAACATTTTTCAGGAGCACTATTTTCTACAATGTTTCCGCACACTTCACAAAGATAGAAATCAACGTCTTCTACTTTATCCATTTTTTCTAATGTTTTCTTAAACAGGCCACCGTGAACCTTTTCAGCTTCATTGGCAAGTTCAAAGGACCTTTGTGCTCTCTTGTTTCCTTCTTGTTTTGCTTCCTCTATGAATTCGGGATACATTTTCGTAAATTCATATGTTTCCCCTTCAACTGCAGCTTCAAGGTTTTCCTTAGTTGATTTAATTGCTCCTAATGTTCTAAGGTGTGCATGAGCATGAAGTGTCTCAGCTTCAGCAGTTGCTCTAAATAATTTAGCTATTATAGGATAGCCATCTTCATCAGCTTTTTTTGCAAAAGCTAAATATTTTCGATTAGCCTGGGATTCCCCAGCAAAGGCATCTTTTAAATTTTTTTCTGTACTCATTATTATTCCTCCAGTATACTAAGATTATATTATAGTAGTATAATAGTTATACAATTTTATCCAACAAAAGTCAAATCTACCTTTGAGTAGGAAGGTGTATTTATGGAGATAGAAAGACAGATTTTATTAGTTAGTGATGAGCTCATTCTGATATTTATTGGTTTGCTAGTTTGTATGTTAGGGTATTTAATTTGGTTTAAGCAAAAGATCGCTTTAATTGCTGGATACAAAGAGAAATATATCAAAGATAAAAAGGGCTTAAGCCAATTCATGGGTAAATGGCTCTTCACCATTGGAATTACTACAATGCTTATTCCTTTAGGCATAAGGGTGATTGACTACTATGTCTGGTGGCTGTATACCTTTATTATCTTAGTGGCAGCAATACGTATATACTTTAGAACTCCGTATTATTATAAAAAGAAGTGAACTCGTTCACCCAAAGCTGAACATAGGGGAATTAGATGGAGACTCTACTCCACCTGATTTAGCCAAATTGGGGAAATTCCTGGTTCTACTCACAGGTGTGTCCCCTTTCCTTATATCGAAGTGGGGGCCTTAACCTATTTAGAGTTTTGGATAAATTCCTTGGATCTTTAGATAGTTTACTTACGTGGAGGTTTTTGAAAACGAACATCATATTTCATATTGGCCCTAAATACTGCAATGACACTATAAAATATAGCTATCCCAAAAATTATGGGTGGGGCATATGGAATATGGACTACAAAGGGTACCATAAGAAAAAGTACACCAAGAACCATACACAGCCAAAACATTTCCTTTGCGAGTCCCTCTGCGTTGGTAATGTTACCTTTTTTAGAGCTGATCCTATAACCGGCCATTAGGTTATACATCTTTTGATAACGTATGAGATAACCAATTACAAAGAATACAATTGCTATAAAATAGAATACTTTCATGTTATCTGGTGCATTTGCACCTTCCTCCCTTCAGTACATGTTTTTTGTATGAAGCTTACTGATTATCCATCTAGCTCAGAAGACAGAAGACAGAGTTCAGAAGAAAACGGCACTTTTGCATTTTAGTAAAAAAATCATTGAAAGGTTGATGGCAATGAATATATTGGGTATAGCTTGTAGCCCAAGACCTAGGGGTAACAGTACAATCCTCTTAGAAACAGCAATTGATTACCTAGGAAGCCAAGGAAATAAAACAAATATAGTACGTTTAAGGGAGCTAAAATTTAAACCTTGTATAGGTTGCGAATCATGCTCTAAAACAGGCATCTGTATATTTAAAGATGACCTAGTTGACCTGTTCCAAAAGATAGAAGATACAGACAAGCTTATCATAGCTGCTCCAGTATTTTCAATGAATATAAATGCATTGGCTAAAGGAATGATTGATCGAGCACAGATGTATTGGGCTCGAAAATATGTGTTGAAGGTTAATGAAAAACCACCCAAGCCTGGAATGTTTATTTCAACTGCTGGTATGAATCTCCAAGGCGTACACGATTGCTCTAAAAAGACCATCAAATACTTTTATAAAATGTTAGATGTAAAATACAAACTTGAGTTCTTTGTAAATCAGGTAGATCCTCCTGGAGAAATACTTTCAAAACCTGATAAATTAACAAAATTCAAAGACATGCTTAAAACTTTTTAGAGAGATGTCCAAGCATTTCTGTGATAGCCCTTTGAGCTGCAAAGGCTGTAATATCTGAGCAGTCCAAGGGTGGTGACATTTCCACAAGGTCCATTCCAACAAGAGGTAGCTTGGAAAAGACTCTAAGAAGTTCAAGTAGTTCTCTTGAACTGATACCACCTGACTTGGGTGTGCCCGTACCTGGAGCAAAAGCAGGGTCAAGTATATCAATATCAAGTGTCAGATAGATTTTGTTCAGTCCCGAAAGCTTTCGAACAATTTCCTCAGCAATGACTTTTGCACCAGTTTCAAAGAGCGTTCTAGAAGTGTAGATATTAGCATCCTTATCTTTAATGAATTCTAATTCTTGGGTTTCACAGGACCTAATACCCACAAAATATGTATTTTCGAGGGAAAAGGAATCAAGTTCTAGGCCTCTTCTATGGGTACAACCATGAGATAGGCTATTACCGTCCAATATGTTACATAAATCCAGATGGGCATCTAAATGTACAATGCCAACTGGTTCTGTGAACGCTCGGTTCATGGCTCTCAAGACAGGGATAGTGACTGAATGGTCACCACCGATGAAGATGGGAAAGGTTTTGCCAAATAGCATTGCGGCTTTCTCTTCAACCTGCTCAAAGTAATTTTCCTGGGACAATCCTTTAGGCAACCAATCTCCCAGATCAACTAAAGAAATACCAGATATGGGCTGTCCTTCTTCAGTACTTGGTGGGATATGATATGATATATCTCTTAACTTTTGGGGACCGAGGGCAGAACCTTTTCTATAACTGCTAGCTTCATCAAATGGTAAGCCTACAATAGTAAAATCTGCCTCCTGGGGTTTTAGATTTGGCTGATTTAACCCACCCCATAATTTTTCTTTGTCCATTAGATAACCCTCCAAATGTTTTAAGTAGTTAAGATTATGATATTAGTCTTTTTGGACTATAACCTTCCAGTAATGTCTCTTATTATATAGTAGAAGATAACAAACATCATTATAATATTAAATATTGCTAAGAAAAGTTTTGGATCGTAGTTTGGTTGAAAAAGTGAAAAGGCTAAGGGGATGACGTTTCCTAAAACAAATATCATGAAGAGCTGTTTATATTTACCCTTTCTCATGCAAATTAATCTCCTCTCTAAGAAATCGTGATAATCTTAGTGTAATAGTTAAATGGATATTTCAAGTATAATAGTATTATACCGCAAGATAATGTTTTTGAAAATTTTCTTACAAAACTAGAGCTTTTCTGATCTTTCTAAGTTAAGGCAAAGACTGGAACTTATCTCATTGATTTTTCGTCTATTGATTTGAATTCAATTATTGGGAGAGATGATTATGGAAAGGTATTCCAAGCCTATAATTATTATGATTGCCCTTGTGTTGGTTGTAGGCATTTTGTTCTTTATTAATAGAGACAGCGGTTCTATAGATACAGTAAGTGTCTTTGCAGCTGATGTTACTTTAGAAGCAGTTACCTACGATAATGCAGGGGTGGATTTAGGAACGAGCTTTATCCTAAAATCTATAGATGATATTAGCCTTAAATCTGTAGAAAATAATTTATCTGTTGAGCCTTCGACAAGTTTTACTCTAAAGCAAGGGGAGCAGGGTAGTGGAGAAGTTCAAATTGTTCCCAAAGAACCCCTCGAGCCCAATCAGATTTACAGGTTTTCTCTTGATGTAAATCATGGAGAGACTTTCAGATGGGCATTTCAAACAAAGGGTGATTTTAGGGTGGTTTCCACGTTGCCAAGGGACAAATCAAGTGGCGTTCCGGTGGATACAGGGATTGAGGTAGCTTTTAGCCATTTAGATTTTGACAAGATAGATGATTACTTTGAAATCCATCCCAAGGTAGAAGGAAACTTCGAAGTTCATAAAAAAACATTAGTATTTGTTCCAAAGAAATTAGAACCTTCAACATTATATACAGTAAAAATTAAAAGTGGATTAAATATTTCTAATAGTGATACAGAATTGACTGAGGACTATACATTCCAGTTTGAGACCCAGGAGGAAGGTAACAACACAGCAAAAAACAATGATTTATACTTGTATAAAAATACATATGAGTATACAACTGCGGATATTCCAGTAATAGGTATGAGCTATTACAGCAGGGATAATGTTAAAAGCCCTGATATAGATGTAGATATCTTTAAATATAAGGACTCAGAGCAATATATAAATGCCCTTAAGGAAAAAGCTAAGATACCCTATTGGGCTTACAGCAGTCGCAGGCATTATAGAGAAGATACCACAAAACTAACCCAAGTTACTAATTTTAGCACTCCTATAACGGGGGATTTCGAAAGCTATTTACTATTTCCAGATAAGCTTAATCAAGGGTTTTACTTAGCAGAATTATCATTTGGTGATGCCAAAAGCCAGGTATGGTTTCAGGTAACAGATCTTGGTATATACTCGGCGGAAACCCAGGATAAAACCCTTGTTTGGGTAAACGACCTGGCAAAAGGTATTCCTGTCAAGGGTGCAACAGTTCGTTCCCATGACAATCAAGAAACGGGCATTACCGATAAAAATGGTATAGCACTACTGGCATCCCCCCTTGAAAATACTGAAGATACTTACTTGTCTATTTCGCTGGGTAATCAGGAAAGTGTTGCAGCAGCTTATTCCGAATATTACACATACAGCCAGTTGGAAAGTGATCAAAAAGCAAGGCAGCAGTATTGGAAGTATATTTATTTGGATAGGGGACTGTATAAACCCGATGATATTGTCCAATTTTGGGGACTTATTAAGCCTCGTAAATCAGGTGTAAAAGCACCTGACGAAATAACAGTAGAATTAACAAAATGGGGAATGTGGGAGCAGTCCATTAGTATTACATCTATGAATCTTGTGATAAAAGATGATATTTTTAAAGGGAGTCTAGAGCTACCAAACCTTGCTCCTGGTTATTACTCTATATCAGTAAAGGATGGAGATAACACTATTGTTCAGGATGGATTTGAGGTGCAAACTTACACAAAACCAGCATATCAAATTGATGTAACTCCATCTAAGAAGGCCCTTTTTGTTGGAGAAAAGATGGAATTCAATATCTCTGCTGCCTTTTTTGAAGGTACTGGAGCTGCAAATCTGGCATTAAATTATCATATGGCTGGTAACAGTAGCCGAATTACTACAGACAATGAAGGAAAGGCATCAGTTGTTTACAACCCAAGATATGAGGAGAACGTTTATTCACCAATCCAGCATCAGAGTATCTATGTACGTACTGATTCTCCGGAAAGTGGTGAGATTTATACTGAAGAATCATTAGTGGTTCTTAATAATGACTTAATCATTGAGGGAAAGGGTCAAATTATAAACGACACGGCTGGTAGAATAGATGTTATTGTAAACAGGCTTACTCCTGAAAAGTATAACAGGGGAGAAGTGGAATTGTGGGAGAAAGATGCTTTTAAAGGAGCCATAGTTGCTAACCACATAATAAATGCTAAAGTGTATAGAGATGTATGGGAAAAACAGGAGGCAGGGGAATATTATGATTTTATAAATAAGAAGGTCGAGAAGAAATACAGTTATACCTACAGGAAAGAGCTTATTACAGAGGGTGAGTTTCTTACTGATGGAAGTGGGAAGGGTACATTTGAATTTACTGCGCAAAGAGATCAATCATACAAGGTAGAATTAAGGGCTGTAGATTTTAGAGGTAACCCGGCTTTTAGTGAAGTATATGTGAGAGGACCCCACTTTTTCAGAGAGTATGATTATCAGTGGTATCACTTAAAATCGGATAAGGAAAATAATAGATTTAAGTCTGAAGAAGAGGTTCTACTTACATTTATGAACAATGAGGTTCCATTAAACGATAGAATGAACAGCTTTTTATTCATCGATGCTAGAGAAGGTCTACTTAATCATAAAATTCAGGATAAACCTCTTTATCAAAATACTTTTAAGGATGAGCTAATACCAAATTATTATGTCAAGGGAGTTTTCTTTGATGGTAGGTACTATCATGAATCTCCTGAATTATTAGTTGCCTATGATGAAAAGGAAAAATCCATTGATGTTCAAGTAACTGCGGATAAAGAGGAATATAGACCAGGTGAAAAGGTAGAATTGCAGGTGGAGGTAACGGATAAAGGCGGAAAACCTGTTGCTGCCACAGTAAATCTAAATATTGTTGATGAAGCACTCTATGCCTTGCGCGACCAGAGTGTAAACATTCTATCATCTTTATATGGAGATTTCATTTCTTCCGGAATAAGAAAGACTGTACTTACTCATGAAATCCCTAAGGGCGGTTTTGGTGCAGAGCATGGTGGTGAAGGCGGATCAGATAGGAAGGATCTTAGAGATGCTGTTTTCTTTGATACAATAACCACTAGTAAAGATGGTAAAGCTGAAGTATCGTTTACATTACCAGACAATCTGACTTCATGGCGTTTGACTTATCAGGCAGTAACAAAAGACCTACGGGCAGGAAGTGCTTCTAAAAACATCAAGGTTAAACTTCCATTCTTTGTAGATATGGTTGCAAACGATTTATATCTTACAGGGGATAAACCAATTATTACAGTAAGATCTTTTGGAGATAAGCTATTTAATGGAGATACCGTAGATTTATCATTGAAGCTCCAAAAAGATAGCACCACGGTCTTTAATAAGAATGAATCAGCCGAGGCATTTAAAACAGTTAATTTTCCACTACCTGCTTTAGCAAAGGGGAATTATTCTCTTACTGTAACGGGTTCAACTAAAGGAGAATTATCTGATACATTAACATTAGCTTTCACAGTAAAGGATACTTTCAGAGAACAGCAGCATACTGATTTTTATTTGCTTGATGATAATACTAAGATAAGCGGAGCTGAAAATCATCTGACCACAGTCACAATTGCTGAATATGAGAAAAGTCAATATCTTAATATATTATTGGGCTTAACTGGCCAAATGGGAAATAGGATAGATCAGAAGCTGGCAGCAGTTGTTGCCAATGAATTGTTGCAGGAGTATTTTCCAGAAATAGAAGTTATGATAGCACAAGAACGTGAGGACTTTTTTAACTATCAAACACCAGAAGGCGGTTTAGCTTTATTACCATACTCAGATGCCGAGCTTGAATTGAGTGCAAAAATTGCAGGGTTAGCAGGATTATATGAAGAAGGCTATGACAGCATTTTGCTTGGTGAATATTTCCAAAGAATAGCAAATGATCCTAAAGAAACTCGGGAAAGAGGCATTGTTGCCCTATATGGACTGGCATCCATTGGAGAGCCTGTATTGCAGGAAATAAATATTGTATTAGAGCAGACTGATTTAACACATAAGGAAAAATCCTATCTGATACTAGCCTTAATTGAATTAGGTGATTGGCAGCTATCAAAAGAAATGCTGCAAGAGTTAATAGCAAATAGTTCCCAGGAGTTTGGCCCATTGCTTAGAATTAATACTGGCAAAGACCAGGATGATATTCTTGAAGTAACTTCTCTTGCTGCAATTGCGGCAGCCCGTCTAAATTTTGATGAAAAGAATAGGTTGCAGCAGTATATAATGGAAAACTTCACAACGGATATATTAACACATATAGAGCAATTGCTATATCTAAAGGCAACATTACCTGATATGGACAAAAAAGTAATTAGCTTTACTTATTCAATTGAGGGGAAAGAGGAAAAGGCTACCCTGCAGCTAGATGAAACATTAACACTAATGCTGACTCCAGAGGATTTAAGCACACTTAAATTTTATGATATCCAAGGAAAAATTGGCGCTACTTCAGTTTATTTAACTGAAACGGCGGATATATCAGTTTCAGAAATTGACGGCGTTAAAATAACGCGGTCATACAGTACACCAGATAATACAGGTCAGTTTAAAGTAAATAATCTTGTAAAGGTAAATATAAGCTATGAATTTGGTGATAAGGCATTAGATGGCACATATCTGATAACAGACTATTTGCCAGCAGGACTAAAGATAATTCAAAGACCATATATCTGGGGAATCAACGATATTAAGAATGGATATCCTGTTGAAGTTAATGGACAGAAGGTTGTATTTGCTGTATATGGCAAATCAACATATTCCTTAACATACTATACCAGGGTAATTAGTGGTGGTGAATTCTCAGCAGAACCTGCCCATATTCAACATGTAAGAAGCGGGAAAATATATCATAACACTCCTAGGGATACGGTGACAATTCAATGAAAAGAGGATTTCTTTTAATTCTAATACTTGGTTTAGGTTTGTGGATGATGGCTTTTAACACCAATGAATTTATTAATGAATTTACAACTCAAACTTCCGTTTATCCAAATGTATTTTTTGAGCCTAAGTCTTTTAGTTATAATGTAGATTTTAGTGAAATTAATAATAATGGCGTTCATATTGATGGGGCAGTTGTGCCCCATCATCTGCTTGCCCATGAGTTGATTGAAGGGGTTTTTCATGAATTGTATTCTCAGCAGCCTTCTACTATAATTCTCGTAGGCCCTAATCACTTTAATAAGGGTGAGAAGATACTTACCACAACCCTTGGCTGGCAAACACCATTTGGGATTGTAAAAAGCAACCGGGAGATTATTGAGGAACTAACTGCCTTGGGCTTAGTAAAGGTTACTGAGAAAGTTTTTGATTCAGAGCATTCCATGGGAAGCCTGATGCCCTTTATAAAGTATTATTTACCAGACACTAAAGTGGTTCCAATAATTTTACATCATGATGTATCACGACAAGAAGCCATGAATCTCGGAATATCTATAGCAGAATTTTTGAAAGATGACAAATGTATTATAATAGCTTCTGTGGATTTTTCCCACTACCTTACTAGGGATGAAGCGCAAAAACGAGATAGGGAAACCATCCATGCCTTATACTCAAAAAATTTGGGAAGGATTTTCTCGATGGGTAATGAATATTTAGACTCACCAGCATCTATAGGTGTATTGTTTTCAGCAATGGAGAATTTAGAGGTTAACGAATTTAAAATGCTTGACAATACAAATTCAGGGATATTGTTAAATAATGATATAATAGAGACTACAAGTTATGTTACTTTGATATTTAGTAAAACCAATCTAGAATAGTAACACTTACTTAAATTAAATTTCTTGATATTAACTAGGTGGTGAAGATTAGTGTCCCAAATTATCTACAGGGGTAGGGTATGGGAGATAGACTTTTTTAGAGGAATTGCACTTATTTCAATGATAGTATTCCATCTAATATGGGATTTAAATGAGTTTTATAATTATCCAATTGAGTATAGTAGTGGCATTGTCTATGCATTAGGAAAGTTTTCTGCCTATTTATTCATTATAATTACAGGCATTAGCTGTACCTTTAGCAGAGGCAATATGAGGCGTGGATTAAAACTTATTGCTGTAGCCTTGGTAATTACAATTGCAACTTATCTTTATGACCCTAGGGCATTTATAGCCTTTGGAATTCTACATTTTTTGGGTGTTAGTGTACTGCTTTATCCTATCTATAATAAACTAAATAAATCATTGTTGCTGTTGACAGGTACAATGATGATTCTTGTAGGACAAGCTATTCTGACCATACCCATGTCTCATGATTACTTGATTTTCTTAGGTTTAACAAGTCCAACATACTATGCGCTAGATTATTATCCGTTACTTCCCTATTCAGGTATCTTTTTATATGGGATATTTTTTGCACGAATTTTATATCCTACAAAACAGACTCTTTTTAAAGTAAATCTAGATAACAATCCTATTTCATTCATTGGTAAAAAAACATTGATAGTATATTTGCTGCACCAGCCTATTATGCTAGCAATATTGTATATATTATCAACCCTTAAGATAATATGAGTTGGGTGTGTCCATTAAAATTATTTGGAGGTTTTTCAAGGAAGCAGCAGAACCGTCCATACGCTTCCAGTTAGGAGGACAATAATGGAAATTGATATTAGCAAAGTGGACTTATGGGAAGATCTTTGGGAAAAGGCTAGGAGAAACTCTAATTCTAAGGGTGGGGTTTCTGGGTATCAAGAATACCCTGTTAAGAAATGGAATAAAAGAGCTACTAGTTATGCAAAACAAACACAGGGCAAAACAATGAATAGAAGATGGATTTCTGTAAGAAATTTTCTAGAAAAATCTGGCATTGACTTAGAGGATATAAGAGGCATGAAAATATTAGATATTGGAGCTGGTCCAGGAAACTTTGCTATTCCCTTTGCCGAAATGGGAGCTAATGTATGGGCTTTAGATCCTGCAGAGAAGATGATAGATATTTTAGAAAAAGAGATGACTAAAGATAAGATTACTAATATTCAAACACTAACAGAAAAATGGGAAGATATTAATCTGCAAGCAATGGGATGGAAAAAGTACTTTGACTTTGTTTTTGCTTCTATGTCGCCCGGAATTAATAACCGGGAGACAATCCAAAAAATGATTGAAGCTTCAAAAGGTTATTGTTATCTAAGCAGTTTTGCAGGTGCTAGAGAATACCCACTCCAGGAAAAAAT
This sequence comes from Desulfitibacter sp. BRH_c19, assembly GCA_001515945.1. Taxonomy (NCBI): domain Bacteria; kingdom Bacillati; phylum Bacillota; class Clostridia; order Neomoorellales; family Desulfitibacteraceae; genus Desulfitibacter; species Desulfitibacter sp. BRH_c19. The sequence continues at coordinate 54,401 of LOER01000033.1, read as the reverse complement.
TGCAAAAGAGATTTTAGGAGAAAATTACAAAACTTATTCACCTAATATCATATATCCATTTAACTTATTATATGCAATGGGATATTTGCCAAATATTTCCTTTGAGGAGAGTAATAGTCAAAGAGAGGTTGATTTAGGGGATATTTTTGTTGAAATCATAAGCCATATTGGAATGTATACAGAAATAGATACAAAAACAGAAAACAGGGTGAAGCAATTTCTTTTGGATAAGGCTAATGATGGAAAAATTATTAAGAAAACACAGAGTAGAATTGGGATGATGTTGTGGCAGGTCTAAGTATACGGGGGTGAAAGATTTGGATATTGAAGCTCTTATAAAGGAAAATCATGTTCTTCAGCAAATTTTCATTCATGTAGATGTAGGTATTACAGCAATAGATGCAAATGGAGTATTTATCTATTATAACCCTGTTGCAGAGGATCTTGATGGTTTAAAAGCAGAAGATGTAATTGGTAAACATATAACCGAAGTTTATCCTAACCTTTATAATAATAGCACTTTATTTGAGGTACAAAAAACCGGGAAACCGATTATTGAGAGAGTTCAAACATATGAAACAAGACAAGGTAAGGTAGTAAATATATTATGTTCAACCTTTCCACTAACATTCAAAGGAAAGACCATTGGTTCCTGCGATTTAGCCAGAGATATTACCAATGTTAAGCAATTATCTGATCAGAATATTGCATTAAAAGAGGAATTGCTTAAAAGGGTTAGAACAAAACGAAAGGTTAAAAATACTGGAGCAAAATATACCTTTAATGACATAATTACCAATAACGAAAACTTTATGATGTTAAAAGATATAGCAAACAGAGTAGCAAAAAGTGTCTCTCCAATTCTCATATATGGAGAAACAGGCACAGGAAAAGAACTTTTTGCGCAAGCTATCCATAACCATGGAAATAGGCTAGGTCCCTTTATAGCACAAAATTGTGCCGCTCTTCCCGCTTCTTTGTTGGAGAGTATACTATTTGGAACAATTAAGGGTAGCTTTACTGGAGCTGAAGATAGAATGGGATTATTGGAATTAGCAGATGAAGGAACCCTATTTCTTGATGAAGTAAACTCCATGCCTCTAGAACTTCAAAGTAAGATCCTTAGGTTTTTACAGGAGGGAACTTTTAGGCGAGTAGGTGATATTAAGCTACAAAAGGTAAATGTGAGAATCATAGCATGTTCTAACATAGAACCCCTAGAAGCTGTAAAATTGAAACAACTCCGGAATGATCTATACTATAGGCTCAATGTTATTTATCTACAGATACCTCCTCTAAGGGAGAGAATGTCTGATATCCCGATGCTAATAGATTATTTTATTTCCCACTACAATAAAAAATTAGGAATAGATGTGACGGGTGTTAATTCCAATGTTATATCTATATTTAATAAATATACGTGGCCAGGTAACGTCAGAGAGCTTCAACATTGTATAGAACATGCTATGAATGTAGGATTAGGAAAATGGATTAGAATTGAAGACTTGCCTTTGAATATTCTAAAAAATGCTTCAATTAATCCTAATTTACAGTATAAAGATGGCATTATAAATTTCTCTAAGAACAAATCATTAAAAAACACCCTTAATGAAGTTGAAAAGAAAATAATTTGCGAAATCTTAAAAGAATGCAATGGCAATATAAGTAAAGCAGCTAAAATACTCGAAATGCCACGTCAAACATTGCATTATAGATTAAAGGTATTAGGTAATTTTGACCCTAACTGTTTATCCGATGACTATCACCGCTAGCCTTGCATGGGTTCAGCTATGCTAGTGAACTCGTTCAGCCAAATCTATTGTTCAAGGCGGAAGCTGTAGTTGTGTTAATACTATCTACCTATGAAAATTATGCTTAATGATAGTGCAAGTCAGTAAGTTTCACTTCAAGACTTTTACACTAGGCATCATAGCATTTCATTTTTTATGCTAAATAATTGTCACTTGTCCAAAAAATCGTCATGTATATGACGATTTTTTGGCTATATTAGAAACAGAAAGAAGAAGCTATATATACCTTATTGTATTGGAGTATAAGAGAATTTAACGCATATTTTAAAATATTCAGATAAATGGCACAATACTTGCTTATTTAATAAACAAACGCCAAAGTGAAGGAGGAAATGCAAATGAATTGATTTATCTAGGGAAGAGATATAGTTTAATACAAAAAATATTAGAAGGAGGATAAAATGAAACTTTTTAGGAAAATACCGCATACCTATTCAATTCTATTTTGTTTGATTATTATTGCCGCATTTTTGACATGGATTGTACCAGCAGGGCAGTATGAAACGGTGGAAGTGGATGGAAGAATGGTTGTTGATCCTGGAGGTTTTAGCTATGTAGAAAGTAATCCACAGGGGCCAACAGATATTTTGAAGTCTATACCTCAGGGTGCAGATGAAATAGCTTGGATAATTATTTTTATTATATTTATTGGAGCTTCAATTTATGTTATCCAATCTACTGGTGCTATCGATGCTGGAATGAAAAGATTGGTTAAGAAGCTAAAAGGTAGGGAATATATAGTAATTATTGTTGCCATGTTAATATGTGCCCTTGGAGGTGCAACTTATGGAGCTGCAGAAGAAAACATTGCCCTGATGCTGATATTTGTTCCATTGGCGTTATCGTTGGGGTATGATTCCATAACCGGTGCAGCGTTAGGGTTAGTAGGAATGGGTGTTGGTTTTGCAACCGCTCTATTTAACCCTTTTACTGTAGGCGTAGCACAAGGAATCGCTGGTATACCTTTATTTTCTGGTGCACTTTTAAGGTTCTTTTTCTTTATTGTGCAGGTAGTCATAGCAATCGTATTTGTTGTGAAGTATGCAAATAAAGTAAAGAAAAATCCAAAAGCTAGCCCCATGTATGAAATTGATCAAAAAAGAAAATTGAATCTAAATATGAATGAAGAATTTACTACTCGTCATAAATTAGCCTTAGCAACTTTGATTATTACATTCATACTTCTCCCAATTGGTATGGCGAAATTAGGTTGGTGGATAAATGAATTAGTAGGCTTATTCCTAGGAATGGCAATAATTGGTGGATTGCTTGGTGGACTCTCTTTAAATGAAGTTTTTGAAAACTTTGTTGAAGGGGCTAAACAAATGACATATGCTGCTGTTATTGTTGCTTTTGCAAGAGGTATATTAGTTATTTTAAGAGATGGTGCTATTTTAGATACAATTATTATGGGATTATCTGTTCCTTTACAAAGTATGCCTTCACATCTTACAGCTGTAGGTATGATGTTCATTCAAACTTTCGTAAATTTATTTATTCCATCAGGTAGTGGCCAGGCTGCAGTAACAATGCCTATTCTAGCACCATTAAGTGACTTGGTTGGGATAACAAGACAAACTGCGGTATTAGCTTATCAAATCGGAGATGGTTTTTCTAATATATTTTGGCCTACATCCGGTTACTTCATAGGGGCATTAGGTGTTGCTGGAATACCATGGGATAAATGGGCCAAATGGATATTACCTTTGATGGGTTTATTCTACATAGTAAATGTAATTTTCATGATGATAGCGGTAAGTATAGGGTATGGACCATTTTAAATTTATTTAGTGTACGTATTAATATGTCAAATAGTATTATTGAGGGAAGGGATAATAGTGAATAATCAGGACTATAATAGAGCTTCATTACTGCTAGATGAAGAGGAACTAATTAATTTAACTCAAAAACTAGTATCTATTCCAAGTTATCATGGTCTACCTCAACCTGAAAAGAAAATAGCTGAATATATAAATAGTTTTTTAAGAAAAAATAATATTGACTCTAAGTGTATAGATGTAATTGATGGGAGACCAAACGTTATAGGCTCTTATGGGGATGGAAATAACCAAGAGAAGTCATTGGTGCTAAATGGTCATTTGGATACTGTTGATATAAAGAACATGGTTATTGATCCTTTTAAAGGTTTTATAAAAGATGGAAAAATGTATGGTCGTGGTGTTGTAGATATGAAGGGCGCAATTTCAGCTATGATTATGGCTATTTTAGTAATCAAGCGTGCAAAAATTGAGCTTGATGGGGAAGTATTTTTTACTGGTGTTATAGATGAAGAATTTTGGAATGAAGGTACGAAGTTCATTGTAAAAAATGGTCCAAAGGCTAAATACGCGATAGTAGGGGAGCCGACTAACCTTGAAATACATAATGGTCACAGAGGTTTAGAATGGGTTCAGATATCTGTTGAAGGCAAATATGCCCATGGTGGTAAGCCTGATAATGGAATAAATGCAATTGATAAGATGAATAAAATAATAACAGATATTCTAAATAATCTTCTTCCAGAAATAAGAAAGAGAAGTCACCCCGTTTTGGGATCGGCCTCTCTAAATCTTGGATTAATTCGAGGTGGTACTCAACCAAGTACGGTAGCGGGAGATTGCATATTACAAATCGACAGAAGGTGGTTGCCAAGTGAAAGCCCAGAAATGATTATTGATGAACTTAATAAGGTTATAAAAAAACTTAGTGAAACTGATTCTGACTTAAAGGCGAAGGCCTCCTTTATGAGAGATAAAAGTAATCAAATCGGTTTTCCACCTTTAGTATGTGATGAAGCCTCACCAATATTTCAGGTTGCTAAAAATGCAAATCTACAAATCAGGAAAACCTTTGAGGTATCTACGTTTCCTGCTTGGACGGATGGGGGTATCCTTAGTCACATAGGTGGTATTGATACCATAGTGTATGGACCCGGCGACCTTTCATCTGCACACTCTGAAGAAGAATTTTGCCCAATTGAAGATATTATTAATGCCTGCAAAGTATACATCTATACGATTTTAGCAATATGTAGATAACTATTAGATTAAAAAATTGTTCAGGAGTTGGGAGGTTTCTAGTTTGCACTAATAAAGCTGCCCAGTCATTTGGGTGGTTTTATTAATTAGAATCAAAAAAGAGTGTATTAGTATGAGTTTCCAAGTGCTAATTTTTAAGCATTTTAGACAACTTTTTGTCAGCCGTTATAGAAATTTTCTCCATGGGCTCTAAGAACAGAGTGACTTAGGCAAGCATTTTAAAAATGGCATAAATATTGCAATATCTTTACTAAGGTACGATAAAACTTGTGAATTGGTAATTACAATAATGAAGGAGGATTCTAAATGGTATTTACAAGACTCGGTGATGGCTCCATAATCAATGCTTCTGTAGATGAGATAAGAGCAGATTTGGAGGCAGGTACTCAAGACGCTGCTGAAAGAGGAGAAATTTCACCTCTTTCAGAAGATGAAATATTACAACTTTTAGAAATTTGTTGTAGAAGAGGTAAATTTGTTGGGGTTGAACCAGGGAATGAAGTAATTATGACAGGTGATTCGCCCTCCATGGCGGCTGTTCCTAGAGGATTTTCTGTCAGTAGAATTCAATTACTACAGACCTATGAAAGAATTTGTGGTATGGACACAGCAGAACTAGGGTTTATTGATTATAGTTATAAGACAGTAAAGGCATTAGCTTCTGAGGAAAGAGCCATTATGGAACAAGCTTCACAAATCTTAACTATTCCCTTAATGTATGGGGCTATGCCTAACTTGGGTTCATATAGTAGGCCAGATGGTCCGGTTGCTAATTGGGCAGAATTGCTTCCACAAGGTAAAATATCTGAAGCACAAGCTGCTCAAGAAGAAGCAGCTGAATATTGTATAAAGGATCTAGTGTATGTTGCAAGTGAATTGTATGAAGGTGGTGCTCAGGGGATAGACTTTGATACAACCGGTGCAGCAGGTGATGCCGACTTTTATGCATCTTTGAAAGCAACTGAAATATTAAAGAAAAAGTATCCTGATATTTGTATTGAAATGGGTATGGCTGGCGAGTTTGTTTTAGGAATGCATGGTAGCATCTCTTATGATGGCGTGAAGTTAGCCGGATTATACCCTCATGAACAAGTCAAATTAGCGGAAAAGGCTGGAGTAAGTATTTTCGGACCAGTAGTTAACAATGTCACCAATAAATCCTTTGCCTTTAATTTGGCACGTACCGTTACTTTCTGTAAAACATGTGCTGAAGCTTCAAGTATTCCTGTGCATGCAAATGCAGGATTAGGGGTAGGTGCGGTAACTACGGTAGAGGTTGTTCCAGTAGACGTGGTTAGTAGGGTATCGGTTGCTCTAGCAGAGGTTGGAAAAATTGATGGATTGTAGATAGGCTCCGGCGATCCATTAGGTATGATTGCTAGCCATTCATTAGCCTCGGGTATGGGCGGGTTACGTACTTCCGGAGATCTGGTTGCACGTATGCAAATGACCCTTGGTATGCGGATTGGTGAAGCAAAAAAGCATGTTGCTGATAAACTACACGTTAGTGTAGCAGAATTGAGCGATGAAGTAATAATGAACGAAGTTAGAGAAGATATGGATATTGGTAGTGTCACTGCTCCTCCTAGGAAGGCCAGGGGTATTCAGGCACAGAGTAATATTGGTAAATTATTGGGGATAGATATCAATTCTGTAAAACGTTTTTATGAAAAAATAAGATAAAGTAATTTACAATAAGGGGGTATTAGCAATGGAATTGTATGAATTAGCTATTAGGTCCATTATAGATTCTAATATGGATAAAGCTGAAGAGATTGTAAAAAATGGGCTACAAGAAAATATTGATCCTTTAGAATTAATGACAAAAGGATTTATTCCAGGCATAGTTAAAGTTGGTGATCTTTTTGAAAGAGGAAAAATATTCCTGCCAGAATTGGTTCATAGTTCTCAGGTAATGGAAAAAGTATCTACCCTGCTTAATGAGCAATTATCTGAAGTGGGTAGCAATAAAGTAGGAACGGCAGTAATTGGTACAGTAAAAGGTGATGTGCATGATATTGGGAAATCTATAGTAGTTGCTTTATTTAATGCTAATGGATTTGAAGTACATGATATCGGGCGGGATGTTCCGACAATTGACTTCATAGAAAAAGCTCTTGAGGTTAATGCCGATATAATTGGTACTAGTGCATTGTTAACTACAACCATGCAGGGACAAAAAGATTTAGAAGATACTCTGCGCAAAGAGGGGTTAAGAGAAAGGTTTATTACCATTGTAGGTGGTGCGCCATTGACAGAAAGATGGGCTAGAAGAATAGGGGCAGACGCTTATGCAGAAAATGCAATAGATGGAGTTAACAAGGCATTAAAGCTTGTTAAGGCCAAAACAAGTTAAACGGCATCTGAAATACTGAAGTGTCAACATGATTTGGAGAAGGGTAGCCTTTGAGTAGGTTACCCTAATTTTTTGTATAGAAGATCAATGTCTGGCGTGTAATTTCTTAACCCATAGGTTCATGTTTTAATAGCTATCCCAAATATGGCAATTATTTATGAACCTACCATTATATTTGTAACCGAATTTATTTTTTTCTCAAAAAGAACTCCAGCTTTCCGTAAAACTTTGTTCTAGTTTCTTTATCAAGAACAAAGTCTTCTATATCTCATTAGTGAAATTCTTCCTTCCGTTTTTCTCTTAAGTTTCCTTTAGGTACAAGGCTTAACTTGCGGCTATTAATTAATTTTTCTATACCTACCATTTCTCCTTTAGGTAGATGTGGACATTCATTGCGATCTTCACAACTACTATTATTATTTCTTGGTTCTGTATAGGCAGTAATTACACCCTCATAATTCCTTAAAATTACTTTACCTTCTGACTGACTAATTAAGTATTGTGGCATCACTGGTATTTTACCTCCACCTCCTGGGGCATCAATTACGTATGTTGGTACTGCCAATCCAGAAGTATGGCCTCTTAACAATTCTATAATCTCAATTCCTTTGGCAACGGAGGTTCTAAAATGCTCTAAACCGGAAGATAAGTCACACTGGTAAATGTAGTAAGGTCTAATTCTCAGTTGAAGTAATTTGTGGTTCAATTCCTTAAAAATATAGGGACAATCGTTTACACCTTTTAAAAGTACCGATTGGTTTCCAAGTGGTATACCAGCATCAGCAAGCATGGCGCATGCTTTGATTGACTCATTAGTTATTTCTTTAGGATGATTAAAATGTGTATTTAAAAAAATTGGATGATATTTTTTTATGACATTGCAAAGCTCAGGAGTTATACGTTGAGGCATTACAACAGGTGTCCTTGTGCCAATTCTGATTATTTCTACATGTGGAATTTCTCTTAATTTATTTAAAAGGAAATCAAGTTTCTTTTCAGATATACATAAACTATCGCCGCCTGACAAGATAACATCTCGTATTGCAGGAGTATTACGAATATATTCAAGTGCATTTTCTATTTGATTGGAGGGCATGGATTTATCATGAGTACCTGCCATCCTTCGACGTGTACAATGTCTACAATACATTGAGCACTGATCAGTTACAAGAAATAGGGCTCTGTCTGGATATCTATGGGTGAGGCCAGGAACAGGAGAATCCACATCTTCATGAAGTGGATCTTCCAGATCATACTGCCCATCCTCTAACTCCATTGATACGGGAACTGCCTGCATCCTAATAGGGCAATTAAGATCAATGGGGTCCATAAGAGAAGCATAATAGGGTGTAATAGCCATTCTTAGATTTTCTAAGGCTTTGTTTATACTAGTTACTTCTTCCCCTGTGAGTTTTATAACATCTTTTAACTCATCGGTAGATGTAATTCGGTTTTTAAGTTGCCATTGCCAACTGTTCCATTTATCAAGTGGCACGTCTTTCCACTTTTTTATAGTTTTGTAATCTCTAATGTTAGAAGAAAGTCTTATCATCTTAACCTCCCATGTTACTGAGGATTTTGTAATAATGAGACATAATGTATTTTTTAGTATTTCCTCCAATTGATAATTTACTCCATACAAGAAGTAACATAAAATGCTCTACTTTATTAATAAAAGGCATAAAAATGTTACCACTACTCAAAAATCCATTACTTTACAGGCTGTCAAAAAATAGAAGAATAATAACTAAATAAAAAGATATTCTGAAGAGTTCAATGCTATAGAATATTTAAATCTGCTGAAAATCTATACGTATCAATGTTATCGTGGCACAGTAGAAGTAGCAAAAAAAAAGTTGATGGTGGATTTCTTAGCATATATTTGTAGTACTGATGGAGGGCAGACAGTTCTCTTTCAGAAAGCTTGAATATATAGATGAAAAAAATCCTGCAAGAGTATTCGATTTTTTTTGTAGGCGGATTTGATACCGGACTAAGCCGGATTTTTACGCCATGTTCCAGCTAAAGAAGATCTTCCTAGTTTATGATACAAGCGATATGCCTTTTAATAAAATGATCCAAGAGAAAATAAAGCATTGAAAGTTAGGATTTTGTAAGTCAATTACTATTAGAGAGAGTATTGGTTCAATTGAAGATAAATCCAGAGGTGAGTGTATCTTAGACCAAAAAAACATAAAACATACATTCCATTTTTCTAATACATATGCTAAGATAAAATCAGTACTTACTAAATGTTGTAACAATCAATGTACTTGAGAGGAATTTATAATGGTTGTTAATGAAAGAAAGGATCAGAAAGACCATTTTTATTTTCAGTGGCATATTACTGAGGAATGTAATTTGAGGTGTGTTCACTGCTATCAAGAAGGCTACAAGGTCAAAGCACTGGATAAAGATAAATTATTGAAAATAGCTAAAACCATGGATAATACGCTAGAAAAGTGGAATAAGAAAGGAAGAGTGTCTATTACTGGGGGAGAACCCTTTCTGAAGCAAGATATACTTCTTGACCTGCTTTCTTATTTTGAAAAATCCAATAATTTTTATTGGGTAGGCATATTAAGTAATGGAACTTTGATTGATGATGAATTAGCAGCACAGCTTAAAAGGTATAATAAACTTAAAGAGATTCAGATATCAATTGATGGATATAATGCAGATACCCATGACAAAATCAGGGGAATTGGAAGCTTTGACAAAGCAGTAAAGGCTATTGAAATCATTAAAAGAAACAAATTTTTTGTCTCTATAATGTTCACACTACATAGACTAAATGTAAGAGATGCTGTTGCAGTTATGGATCTCGCAAAGGAATTGGAGATTGATGCTCTTACTATAGAAAGAATTACGCCAATGAATGATGAGGATATAAATAACTTTTATATACCATCAGATGAATTATATAAAATATATAAACAAATATATGAAAAGAAAAAGAAAGTTGAGCAGGCTTCTGACTTGAGAGTTAGAGTGTCACGGCCTCTTTGGGGATTGATAGATAATCAGCTTGGGGGATTTTGTCCTGTGGGTTTGACAAGTCTGTGTATTTTAAATGATGGTACTGTTTTACCCTGTAGACGTTTAGAAATACCAGTAGGAAATATTTTGACAGATGGATTATTCAAAATATGGTATACCTCTGAAGTGCTATGGAAGCTACGAAATAAGAAACTGCTGGGGGGAAAATGTAAAAACTGTAGTATTCTTGCTAATTGTGGAGGTTGCAGGGCGATAGCATATACGGTCAATGGAAACTATATGGCAGATGACCCACAATGCTGGAAATAGTATTAATAAGGAGTGGGAGAAAAAGGTGGAAGATAAAGTGTATTTCTTAGCTGATAAGTTCAGCTTATATCAGGGAGATTTTAACAGCAAGAAGTTCTTTTTATTTGATATTTCTGATGGTTCGATATATAGGTTGAATGAAGTTGCATATGATATGCTTGAACTTTTTGACGGTGAAAAAAAACTTTCAGATATATATGATATCTTGATGGCGGTGTATGAAGTGGAAACATTAAAGCTTAAGGAAGATTTGAATTTTATGGTACAAAATTGGGTTAGCAATAACATATTAATAGAAAAGTGAATTTAAGGAGGATAAAGAGTATGGAAAATATCAAGATTGACAAGGTTGCTGTTGATAAAAAAACTTATCAAACTCCACTTTTTGAAAAGGAAGATGGTATGAACTTTTCGGAGGAAATATGGGAAGAGTTTAATGGTGGAAACTGGTGTTTTGGTTGCACAAACTGTAATTGTAATTAGATTAAATAAATGGAAAGCAGAGATAAGCAACTTCTCTTTGCTTTCCATTTATTATTGTCAATAAATTATTGATAGTAAAGATATAATCAAGATGTATTCAATTAGCAGAGAAATATGCAAGTGTAAAGTGATTACTGTCTTTTATGTTTTTAAAAGGAGCTGTACACCTGTGAAAAAAATTGGGGGCAATTGGCATAGGGTTGTTGTGTGGAAAAAATATGTAGTAGGGTATGTAGCTGGGGGTTTTATCTTTGTTGACCAAAACACATTAAAAGAATCCGAATATATTCCATTTGTGGGGTTTGCAAGCTTGGAAGTTGTGGATGAAGAACTCTATACGTTGGATAGACAAGGCAGGTGTTTCAAATTTGTAGAAGAGGATAATAGGCTAGGATTAATAGAACAGATTAATGTGACTAAAGTGGACAAGAACAAAGATAAAATATTAGAAAAGTTACCTAACCTTGTTGAAGATCCCAGAGCATTGGATTGGGATAATCATGTTATAGCAGTTGCATACAAGCAGCAGGGAATAGAGTTTTATACTCATAAAGGTGAGAAGGTTGTGCATTTTGATTTCCCAGGGTACTCCTTTATAGATGATATATGTCTGGCAGGTTCTAAGCTTTATATTGCAGACGTATTTGGTTTAAGGATATTAGATATCTCAAACCTTGATAAACCAATTCTTAATGATACATTAGTATGCAAAGGATGGCCAAAGGACATAGCTGTACAGGATGAATTTGTTTATGTAGCAGATGTGCTGGGTTTAAAAATATATGATAAAAGCCAGGATTTCAAATTGATAGGTAGATTTGAAAGCAATAGGAACAGAATAGCAAAGGTCATTGTAGAAGGTAGTTTTGCATATGCCTCATGTGAAGCTGTAGGGCTTAAAGTTATAGATATTACAAATCCTGAAAACCCCAAACTTGTGAGTGGGATAGTACTTTCAAGCGGAGTATGGGACAGCTGTGTTTATGGAGATTATGTATACCTGGCGGCGTATACCCAAGGATTGATAAAAGTAAACAAAAAGAATATAAAAAGCATGAAGTGTCAAACACAATACAAGAACTGCAAAGAGGTTATAGGTGTGTGTGCGCGGGACAGGGCTGTTTTTGCTGCATGTTCCTACGAGGGATTTAAGGTTTTTGATCATGATTTGAAACTTTTGTACTCCTATGAAGATATAATAGACAGATGCTGGACTGTGCTTGAGCATGATAACATGCTGTATGCAGCCTGTGGAGCTGATGGTGTTATAATATTTGATGCTGAGGATTTACACGAAATAAAGCTTGTTGGAACTATAGAAACTGTTCAGGCAAGAGATCTGATGATTGATGATGGACAACTTTTCATTGCAGATGGACGAAATGGGGTTTTAGTATACAACCTTTGGGATAAAGCGTTAAAGAAGCAGATAAGTCAAATTCCCACCTCTGCATTTACCCGAGGTGTAATGGTAGAGAAGGGCTTTATTTATAAAGCGGATGGAGATGGGGGTGTGGAGATATATGCAAGAAACTAAGAGTATCAAACAACGAAATAAAGATATACTGTATGACCTAGTTTATTTGGTAGGGTTTCTTATTATTGTGGCTGGGTTTATGCTGGCTATCATGCATGGATATAATAATTTCATTAGGACAACACCTATGGTGGAAAATACCCAAGTGACCTTCACCATAAAGGTTGACGACAGGATAGATACAACAAACCAACCTATTAGTGGTGAACAGTATAAAGAACTGACTAGAATATTAGAAGGTATAGAAAAAGAGAGTGCTAAAATAGGTAATAACTATCTAAGTGTGGATACATTAAATAGTTCTTATGCGATTATTTTTACTTTAATTTCAGTGCTTATTGCATTAGCAGGGCTTGTAGGATGGAAAAAATATAGAGATTTTGATAATAAGATTAAACAACTAAATGATGTGCAAGAGGATGTTAATACATTAAAAGAGAAAAGTGACTTGGCAAAAAAGGTGCAGGAAAAATTCTATTCACCAGACAGCAGTATGTCTATAGAAGAAATGTTTCAAACTCAAGAAGAAATAAAAGAAAAATCTAGGATTTTAGCACTCGTATCCGAGGATTATTGCAGAAATGGTTGGTTGGAGGTAATATATGCTAAGAACACTTTGAGCAATGAGGCAGATTTCCATAGATATAGAAAAGCCTATCAAATTTATGAGTATATTTTGAAAAGAGATTTTATTGATAAAGACAAAGGATTTAAAAGTCTTCTCTATCACTTGCTTGGACAGCTTTTATGGCAATATTACAATTTTAAGACAGATGAAGAGTTAAACCGTGAATGTCCTGATCGTAATGAGTATATCTGCATGAATCACCCTATAGATTGCACCGCCAGCTGGATGTCTCAGTGTGATCATAATGGTTTTGATGAAATAGAAACACTAAAAAAGGCTATTTTTTATTATGAACGATCATTACAAATAAAAAAATCTTCCTCAACTGAAATAGTTGCCGATGAAACACTTGGAAATTTAGCTATTGTACAAATTAAGTTGGCACTAGAGAAAGGTGATAAGGAAAAAGAACAATTACTGAAAGTAGCAGAGAATAACCTAAAATCGATTAATAATAAAACATATAATCACTACTGGGACCTTGCTAGGGTTTATTATTACTTGGATAACGGAAATACAAGAAGAACAGAGGAAAATTTAATAAAAGCTGTTGAAAGAATAAACAGCATTAAGATAACTGAGCAAAAGAAAAAGGTCTTTATTGATGGGTTAGCTGATTTTTATTATCCAGGAGAAAATAAGATGATAATAGGTATAAAAGAAAGACTTTGGAGTAAATAAAAACACCAAATACGAAAGAATTAAATATGAATAAAGGTTGATGATATCATGGAAAATTACATGCTGGCTGTTTATGATGTATCCAATCCTTGCAATTATAGGTGCAACTATTGCAGAAACGATTGGAGTACTGAAAGTAATATAAAGCATTCAGAACTAAAAGACATAAAGAAAATCATAGACAAGATAGTTGAGCGTGGCTTTAAAACCATTAGTTATACAGGGGGAGAATTTTTTCTTATTCCCTTCTGGAAGGATATATTAATGTATGCTTCTGAAAAGGGTCTGTCTAATCAGGTAATTACTAATGCTTCATTAATCGAAGAGAAGGATATAGAATTTCTTGAGAGGCATTTAAAGCGAATTAGTGTGTCTTTTCATAGTGCGGACAAAAAGCAGTATAATAAAATTATGGGCATCACGGATAGCGGGCTCTTTAATAAAGTATTGAAGAACCTAAAGCTGATAGGGGAAAGCTGTATGGACTTGGGAATTTTCTTTTCTCCATTATGGGAAAATTATATGTCCTTTTTTCAAACGATTAAAATATTGAAGGACAAAGGCATACAAATAACCGATGTGAATCTTAATAGAATTCTTCCAGTAGGAAAAGCGGAGGGGTTTCTAAAAAAACCCCTTGGATATTTTGAACATGCCCTATTAATACAGCAGCTTGTACAGATAAATAATGAATTGGGAATTAATGCTTATGGCGAAGCCTACCCGCTATGTTTCCTAAATAATGTAATAGAAAATGAGGAAATCATAGAGAAAGTAAACAGATCATGTATTATAGGAAGAAAAGCATTAGCTTTGGATAGTAATGGAAATATAAAGCTTTGTCCATGCGCTGAAAAGCGAGTGGGAGCTTCTATTCTCGATACAGCAGAAGTATTGGATAAGAATAAATGTATCGAAGAATTTACAGAAGGTAGGTGGAGAAGTGAATACTGCAAGAATTGCAGCTACTGGGAGAACTGTTTGGGAGGGTGCCATGCTTCTCGGGGAGAAATGTTCTCTGATGACAGCCTTATCCTTGATGACGAAGTAGTATTTAAAGAAGGTATAAATAACGAGTTCTTTGACCTTTTAATAGACCTTTATAGACCATTTTTAGGCAATTCATTTAAAAAGGTACCCACAGCTTATACGATATTTTCAAAACACAAGTATAAGCATCCTATAGGGATTATTGCAATAAAAAACACAAAGACAAATGCAAACTTTATTGAAATCTCTTTAATTCCTCAGCTAAGGGGAGGATACTATTCTTTTATAGTATTAAGAAAACTCTTTTTACTTCATCCTGAATTAAAAAAAATTGGCTGGACTTCCCACAAAGCAAATATCCCTTCGATGAAGGTTCTGAAGAAGTTAAGAGGAGGCTTCTTTGAAAAAACAGTAACAAATAAAAATAGGATTGAGGCAGAGGGCTTTTTTAAAGTGGATGGTCAAGCTGTCTATAGTATGCAAAAAGCCCTTGATAAGCAAATTGAATTATCAGCACCTATGTACAATGGATGGTTGGAAGGTTATAAAACAAGGACTGAAGAGCTGGAAAAGTTAACCACATATTTGGAGGAATATAATGAGGGTAATTGATGTACACTGCCATATTCATCGACAGGGTTGGGTAAAAGTAAAAAAAAGCAATGACTTTATTATACGCAATTTTAATTATGAAGCTGATGAAGAGGTTATATTAGCCAATATGGAGGAAGGGAGTATTGCGAGTACTATAATATTTCCTCTGCCAAGTGTTGAGATTGATATTGAAGCGGGAAATAGATATGCTGTTGAGGCAGCTCGAAAACATACTGGTCGATTTATTCCATTTACTGTAGTAGATGATAAACCGCAGTATTGGGTTGAGCAGGGTGTTAAAGGTTTTAAGGAACATACCTTTGGACAGCGAATTCAGAAGGATTATGCTGGGAGGAATATATTTTCACAGCGATTTAAGAAAACTTATAGATTTATGGAAAAGCACGGACTTCCACTATTGCTACATGGGGGAGAGAACAAGATTGAAAGGCTCACCGATGACATGCTTAAAGATACTCCGAAGTTAACAATTATTTTGGCACACCTTGGGGCAGACTATCTGGTTCAAAATAAATACCTGCCTGAGATTAATCAAATCAGCAGTACTTTGGAAGCATTAAACAAATACCCTAATGTATATTACGATATTTCTACAATCACGGATGAAGAGATACTAAAAAGAGCACTTGAAATTGTGGGAGCCAAAAAGCTGCTTTTTGGCTCGGATTTTCCTTATGAAAAGCCAATTACAACTCTAAAAAGGTTTAATTCACTAGATTGTTTAACACAAGAAGACAGGGAACTTGTTCTGTATAAGAATATTGAAAAACTACTTAATCAGAATATGGGATGTATATGAATATGCAGAAAAGAGGAAGGTTTATATTTGACGAACGGCCTTTGAAGAAAATGGAATTGGATAGACTTATCAAGCTTAGTTATGCCTACCATGAGCAGATGTTGCAGTTATTTGAGGGGTATAGGGATAATGATTTTAAGCGGATTATAGATGTAGGGGCTGGGACAGGGCATACAACTGTGTTGCTTAAACAACTTTTTCCAGATGCAGAAGTAACATATTGTGATATGTCAGAAAATCTATTTGACTATTCAAGAAAACTGATACAAAGCCATGGACTGCAGGTGAACTTTACCAAGGATGACATACTAAATCCTGTTGATATCAAGGGGAAATATGACCTTGTATTCTGTAGATTTGCCCTAAAGCACATGTTTGACCCTATAGGAGCGGTAAAAAACATGGCTGATCTATTGAAGAAAAAAGGGGTAATGATACTGATAGACAAGGATGTGTCTTCCAACATATGGTTTCCTAAATTTCCATTATATAAATCATCCTACATGGATGCACTCAACAAATATAATCAACACACGCACAGGGGTGGGGATTCTTTTATAGGGAGAAAACTTCCATTTATACTTAAAAGCCTGAGTATGACTAATATACATACCAATATTATAGGCAAAAATATTGTGGAAGATGACAATAAAGTATATAGAGAAATTATGCTTGAGGTTTATAGAAATCTCGTTCCTGAATTAACTTCAGTAGGTTATATATCAGAACAAGATGCCCATGCAGATATTGATCAGTTGGAGAATTTTTTAAATACAGAAGGAAATGTGGCAATCATTTTTGATTTTATTGTAACGGGGGTAAAGAAGTGATTGAAGGTAACATTTTGAGAACAGTAATATCTCTTAGAAATATGATTGCAGAGATGAATAGGAAAAATATTGAGTTGAAGAGAATTACAAAGACATCTTCAATCTTATTGATGAGTGGGCTTTCGGCCAACTCAATACCTGAGCATATTGTCAAGCGATGTCTGGATGAACAACATGAGGATGGTGGTTGGGCAGGAATAGGGGATACTATATGGAATGCGTTTTTCTTAAAGCAGCTTGGCTACAGTAATTTCAAGGACAATATAAAACGTGCGTTGAATTTCATGGGCAATCATAGAAACAAGGAAGGTCTTTGGGGAAGATCAAACAGAGATATTAGCAGGATTCCAGTCAGCGGTCTGTATTTTTATTTATTGCCGGAAGCGGCAGAAAGTACAGAGTTAAGACTGCTGGAAGAACTCTGGTATGAGGAGTTCGGAGGCATTACCTATAAAGCTGCTTATACATTGATGGCATTTAAAAAAAAGGATTATATGCCTGTTAATCCCCAATTGATTGATGATACGGTGAAATGGCTTGTCGAAAACCAAGAGGCAGATGGAGGTTTTTCTCCATGGAAGGCCCACCCAGTAGACTCAGATGTTTTTTGCACAGCAATTGCAACCATTGGTCTTTTACAATATCGGGAAAGAGTAGATACGAAGGTTTTTAAAAGAAGTTATGAGTGGTTGCACAGAAATCAGTTGAAGAACGGGATATGGAAATATCATGAGATAGAGGATGGTACGTCCTGGGGATTGTATGCAATGGTACACTTGATTGACTATTTTAAAACTATTAAATGGAGAGTTTCAAATGGCTAATATTTTACTTATTTATCCTGAACCGGATGAGGTAAAAAGTGCAAGGTTTGGTTTTTCATTGGATCTTTTGTACCTTTCATCCATATTAAAAAAAGCTGGACACAAGATAGAATACAAGGACTATGCCGTTGAAAATTTCTGTGCACAGGGTTTAATAGAACAGCTTGAAAAGGCTGACGTGGTAGTAGTTGAACTTGACAGCTTTCCTTTGAAACGCAGTACAAATGTTTCCAAAGCCCGTCAAATGGTACAGCTTATAGGTGAATTAAAACTTTCTATTAAGATTGTGGCATTTGGTAAAGATTGCATATTGTTTCCTAGAAAGATGGAATATGTAGACTTCACCTTTGATTGTGAACCAGAACCGTCAATTTGTAACGTAGTCGATATGCTTGTAAATAGTACTTTGAATATGGATGAGATAGTGCTAAAGGATAAAGTGGTTTTGAAGCTTGACACATTACCTTTCCCTGATAGGTCTTTATTATCGGGATTTGCTGAGCATGGAGGTACAGTTAATAGAAAGCCTTTTCTAGCAAAATCCACTTTAGTACAAACAAGCCGGGGGTGTTTGAATAGTTGTATATTCTGTCAGAGACAGGGATGGAATACCCAGTATAGGTTTAGATCTATGGAAAATGTACTCAGTGAGTTTAGAGAGATTAGAGATAATAATTATATTAATATATGGGTGTCGGACGATAATTTTTCTTTTAATTTGCCTCGTGCAAAAGATATCCTTGAAGGGTTTGTCCATGAAGATTTAACCAAAGACATGAAACTAGCATTAAGCAGTTGGACTAAAATTGACGTAGAATTTTTGGATTTAGCCAAAAAGGCAGGAGTTTCATTAATCAGCTTTGGAATAGAGTCAGCTAACAACCATATTCTTGACTTTTATCAAAAAGATCTTGATTTAAGGCATGTTGAGATGTTAATCAGATATGCTGACAGTATTGGTATATATACAGTAGGCAACTTTATTATTGGTGCCCCAATGGAAACGGAGGAGAGCATAAATAATACTTTTGAGTATGCCTTGAATATTCCTTTTGATCAAGTAAATGTCAAGATTCTTGATTATATGGCAGGATCAAAATTGTATGAAAGCCTGGACAAAGAATATAAGGAAGACAAAAGGCATATTTTTGCATGCAAGGAAAACGGTCTTAATAATTTTCCATTAGCTTATTTAAAAGGAAAAATAGATAAATTTAATAAGATGTTTAACAGGCGAAAGGCTCCAAATTTCATTATGAAGCTTCGAAAATATGGTATGCCTTATAAGCTGCTTGAGACATAAAATAGCCTTTGCTGTTTCAGGTGTATGGAATAACTTCATAATTGGAATAAGATTATGAATAGGCTGTTAATACACTATGGGCTGTTAATACCTTTACAAATTGGGTAAACAGTTGTATAATATATCCAGAACATATGTTCTGGATATGAGCCAAGTGCATAGTCAAAACATGGTACCAGAGTTTTATGCGAGGGGGATATTTATATGGGGGGTACAGATAAGTTCTTTAAGAAAAAAAGAAAATGGTCTGTTATTAAAGATAGCATACTTGAGTGGTATCTTACTCCATATATTGCAAAAATTCTATCCACGCATAAACCTGTTGTTTTAGTGGATTGTTTTGCTGGTATGGGTAAGTTTGAAGATGGGTGTGATGGTTCGCCTTTGATTATAGCGAAAAAGATTCAATCAGTACTTGATGAAGATGCTTATACCGATATTCAAGGAGTTTTTATCGAGAAGAAATATGCAGAAGATTTAATGGGAAATCTTAAGGTTTATGCGAATTGTGAGGTAATTGAAGGAACGTTTGAGGAAAATTTTGAAAACATATTGAAACCTAACAGAAATATATTTTTGTATATAGATCCGTATGGAATCAAAAGCCTTGATTTCAAGCGTTTTGCCAAACTAAAGGATAGCGGATTCTATTCCTATGAAATGTTGATGAACTTTAACTCCTTTGGTTTCTTACGGGAAGGTTGCCGCCTTATGAAATATAAATATAATGTTGAATGTATTGGTTTTAATGATGATGATGAAGGACTTTATGAAGCGGAAAAATTGGATACTTCGGATGGTATAAAGTTACTAAATAGTATTGCTGATGGAGAATATTGGCGGGAAATTCTTACCAAGTATCATTTAAAACAATACGATATGTTCAAGGCTGAAGAAATTTTTGTGAATGAATATATAAAAAGATTGAAAGGTAAAAAAATATTTAAATATACCGTAAATATACCTATAAAGCTGAAAACCAAGAATATTCCTAAATATAGGTTGATTTTTGGTACTAATCACCATGAAGGGCTATTTCTTATGTGTAATAATATGAACAAACAGTGGAAACAAATATTAAACGATCAACGCAATGGGCAAATGGTTTTATTCGAGTATGACTATCCCGATAGAAGTATTTTTGGAGATTTTGACTTAAAAAAAGGAATAGTTTCCACATTAGAAGAGAGAGGATATTCTTTAAATCTAATTGATTTGTATTGCAAAGTCATAGAAAAATTTGGTATTGCATACTCTTTACCAGATTGTAGAGCTTCTTTGAAAGGTATGGAAGATGAAAGAACCATTGTAATAATCCGAAATCCTTCAAAAACAAGAACAGGAAGAGTTGCTACTGGGTTTGACTACACAAAATATAAAATTGAGGTGAGACGAATCCAATGAAAAAAGTTACAAAATACATATCAAGAAAAACGCTACTATATAAAACTGGTGTAGAGTATGGTGATTATACCATAAATCATGTGCAGGGGTGTTCCCATGGATGTAAATACCCATGCTATGCATTTTTAATGGCAAAACGGTTTGGTAAAGCACGCACATATGAGGAATGGATTGAACCCCAAGTGGTACACAATACACTATCTTTGTTGGAAGAGGAAATACCCAAATTAAAATCAAAAATTATATCAGTACATCTTTGTTTTACAACCGACCCATTTATGTTTGACTATCCTGAAATCAGCATGTTAAGCATGGATATAATAAAAATGCTTAATAGTGCAGGAATCAAATGTACTGCACTAACAAAAGGTTTACTTCCAAAAGAACTTACAGAATTAAGCAGAAGAAACGAGTATGGCATTACTCTTATTTCGTTAAATGAAGATTACAGGAAAGAATATGAGCCGAATTCAGCTACCTACCGACAGCGAATTGAAAGGCTATATTACCTGCATGAGAAAGGGTATAAAACCTGGGTAAGTATTGAGCCATACCCTACACCCAATATAGTAGATCAAAATTTTTCCGAAGTATTAAAATCGGTTACCTTTGTTGACAAAATAATTTTCGGGAGATTAAATTATAATCCTAAGGTTAGAGAGTATAAGGACTATAGGGCTTTCTACAATTTATTAAGCCAACAAGTAGTAGACTTTTGTCAGTTTAGGAATATAGAATATCATATTAAAAACGGTACGATGTCAGAGAAAGAAAGTAGAAATACAGCTGCAATATAGTTTTCTCCAAGTAAGACGACATGGATTGGTCTGTTTTTTTATTTGACGGCATAAAAATATTAAGATAGGTAAAAGGCTTAGTAGTTCAATTACTTGATATTTAACTCTGTTATGCTAAAATGTGGACATAATATATTGAAATTTATTAATCTAAGTATTTAAAAAATGTTAGGAGGTTGAAAATGGCAAAAGTAGTTTTGCTGTCAGGTAGCCCAAAAAAGAATGGTAATACAATGCAGATAATGGCGGAATGCGAAAAAGAAATTAAGGATCAAGGGTTGGAAACAGAGATTATATCTTTAGCAGGCAAAAAAATTGAGGCCTGTATAGCATGTGGCAAATGCAAGGATATCAAAAAGTGTGCTCTAAATGATGGATTAAATGATATTTTAGAAAAAGTTAGAGAGGCAGAAGGTTTTATTATAGGTGCTCCTGTATATTTTGGAACTGCAAGGGGTGACCTTATGAATACCATTCAAAGAATTGGCATGGTCTCCTATGGTACTGATAGGTTTTTATCATGGAAAGTTGGTGGTCCCATTGCAATAGCAAGACGTGGTGGTCTGTCGGCTAC
The DNA here is from genome assembly GCA_001515945.1 of Desulfitibacter sp. BRH_c19. Taxonomy (NCBI): domain Bacteria; kingdom Bacillati; phylum Bacillota; class Clostridia; order Neomoorellales; family Desulfitibacteraceae; genus Desulfitibacter; species Desulfitibacter sp. BRH_c19. The sequence goes on along the minus strand of LOER01000033.1, from coordinate 32,422 downwards.
ATATCAGGAGATGCTAATGTTCTATTTTATAAATGAGATGATAGTGCCAGGTTCTACCTATTGGAATATAGTTTTCGGCAAAGCACCTGGAGAGGCAATGGAAGATACCGAAGGAATAGAGACAACAAGAAGATTTGCTGGCAATGTGGCAAAGCTTATCAAAAAATTATCCTAAAAGGATTATAGTAACCCTGCCCATTAAGAAAACAGGCAGGGTTTTACTATTTCACTTTAAGCAATGCTCAGTATAATAGTATTTGCATTAAAATACTTACAATGATTTTAAAGGAAAAATTTAACTCTTGTTGAAACCAATATTAATAAACTGAAAATATATTTTCTGGAGGATAAGTAGTGAAAGCATCAGAGATAGCATCAAAGAATTTTTTAATACATTCTGGTAAAACACAACTTTCTGAATTGCTAGGATGTAATCAATTAGAGGGAAAAGATTTTATCCTTATAATAGATGAAGTAGAGATTAAAAAGGTGTTATCTATTAATACTATTTTAAGAGAATTGCTATTGGGACATGAAAACATATCACTTTCAGAGATATCAGGAGAAGCATTTGTATGTATAAACTCAGGAAAATTTGCATTAGATATACTAAATCTTGATGCTAACCTAGTAGTTGTAATAGAAGATAATAAACAACCGGTAGGAATTATAAATAACTTAAAAACCATCAAAAGATTTCAGGCAGTATCTAGTACGTATATTAAAGATATTTGTCATAAATTGTATATTTATGATAAAATACATGAATGCTTTGAAGAAGAAATATTCTTAAGCGATGACAATGGCAATATAGTCAAAATTAATCCAGAAGCTGAGAGAGTTATGGGAATTAGAGCAAGTGATGTTGTTGGAAAACATGTTAGTGAACTGGTAAATAATAAAATCCTTTCATCAAGTACAACAGTAGAGGTGTTAAAGCAGAAGAAAAAAGTCAACATGCTACAGACAGTAAGAGATGGAAGTATCAGACTTAGCACAGGTGTACCAATTTATGGAGAGGATAATAAAATACACTATGTTCTATGTACCTCTAAGGATGTAACAGAGCTTGTAGAGTTAAGAAAGAATGTTGAAGCAAATGAGATTACACTTGAACAGATTAATAAAAAGCTTGATTTATTACAAGAAGAAGTCTTTGCCCAAATTAATTTTATTTCAAAAAGTAAGGAAATGGATTATATTAAACAGACTATAAGAAAAGTTGTAAATATGGATTTAACGGTTCTTATTCTTGGGGAAACAGGTGTCGGTAAAGAGGTTGTTGCAAAGACAATCCATTATCTAAGTGATAGAAAGAATTCAAATTTTGTAAAAATAAATTGTGGTTTGATACCACGCAATTTATTAGATTCAGAGTTGTTTGGTTATGAAAGTGGTGCTTTTACCGGTGCAAATAAGGGTGGAAAAATTGGTAAAATTGAAATTGCGCATAATGGAACATTATTTTTGGATGAAATTGGTGAGATGCCATATGATCTACAGATTAAGTTGTTGGATGTATTGCAGGATAATCATATTGTTAGAGTAGGCGGTATTGAAAGAATTAAAGTTGATGCAAGAATTATAGCTGCAACGAATCGAGACTTACAACAAATGGTGAAGGAAGGGACGTTCCGTAAAGATTTATACTATAGGCTGAATATAATACCCATCAATGTTCCGCCTCTGAGAGAGAGATTAGAGGATTTACCATTGCTGGTTGAGTATTTTCTCAAGAAGATTAATACAAGATATCATATGAACAAAAAGCTTAATCCTTTGGTACTAAATGAATTTATTAAATACGATTGGCCTGGAAATGTAAGAGAGTTAGAGCATCTACTTGAAAGAATGGTTATCATGAGTGATTCCGATAATGTCTGCCCAAAGCATTTTGAAGATATTATTAATATAAATGCACCCATGTCTGGAAAAGTAATTTGTACGGATATAATTCCTTATAAATTGGCCAAGCGAGAATTAGAGAAACAACTGGTTATTAAAGCATATGAAATGTACAAATCCACTTACAAAGCTGCTAAGGCTCTGGAAATTGATCAATCAACAGTAGTGAAAATATTGCAAAAGCATAAATAGTAAAAAACTTTCCGTTAAAACCAATGATTATTTTCATTATGAACAATGACTATAATCATTGGTTTTTCTTATACGTTCCTACATTAATGAGAGAAGTTTAGATTAGTGATTAATTTTTTCATTATAGCCTCTTTAGTAATTACTCCTAGGATAGGCCTCCCATAGTTTTAATATTTTGAATATTTGGCATAATAATTGCTTAATAGGTATTTAACGTATTTATACTGTCTATGTAGGAGGTCAATATTATGAAAATTGGTGTGCCAAAAGAGATTAAAAATAATGAAAACAGGGTAGCTATTACTCCTGCTGGAGTAGAGACTCTTACGCGAAATATGTATACGATCTACGTTGAAACTAATGCTGGAACTGGTAAAAATGCTGCTAAAGTCGCAGTGGGAATGGGTGCAAGGGTTACAGCTATGGATATAAGTGCTGCAATATGCCTGGCGCTGTTGCAAGAACATCGACAATAGCCTTAACAAATGTAACCCTTCCATATGCATTAGATATAGCTACTAAAGGATGGATAGATGCAGTAAAGCAGGACCATACCCTGGCAAAGGGAGTAAATGTGGCTAATGGCAAAGTAACATATAAGGCAGTAGCTGAAGCTTTAGAAATTCAATATACTCCATTAACTGAAGTCCTGAATATGTTTTGAGAACTGGGCCAGTAATAAGTATCTAAGATATGTATTTCCCTGCAATAAACAATTTAATAAGTTGGGGACATTCCTCAGCCAAAGTATGTAGCTCCAAATTGAGGTATGTCGCCTCACATTAAAAGGAGGCAAGAAGAAATGGGGAAAATTCTTTCGAGAATGGGCGATGGTAGTATCTGCTTTTTAAGTGAGAAGGAACTCTGGAGTGATTTAGAAGAGGGGACAAAGGATGCAGCAGAACGTGGCAAGATTCCTCTCCTTACAGAGGATGAGCTAAAAAGACTGTATGAGATTTGTGCTTTCCCTCAAAAAGTTATAAGCGTTGAACATGGCAATGAAGTGGTTCATAGCTTTGATGCTGGCACCTTAAAGTTTCCTTTAAGGGGAGGGGTGCCGGTGGATAGATTGGGTACTGTGCTAACACACGAGAGAGCAATCTGCTCTGATACCATTGAAGTAGGCCATATTGATTATAGCTTTAAATCAGTAAAACCAATAGTTCATGAAGAACGACAGGTGATGGAGCAAATTCAATTAAACTCAACTATTCCAGTTTTCTACGGAGCCATGCCTAACCTAGGACTATATACCAAACCAGATGGTCCTGTGGATAATTGGAGCGAACTTTTACCTATGATGAAAATAAAAGAAGCACAAGTAGCTCAAGAGGAAGCAGTTGAGCATGCCGTTAAAGACATATTTTATGTGTCTAGTCTTATGCATGAGGCAGGGTCAGATGGTATAAACTTCGATACTGTAGGAGCCTCAGGAGACGGGGATTTTCTAGCAGCTCTTAAGGCCATAGAGAAACTAAAGAAAGAACATCCGGACATGGATATTGAAATTGGAATGGCAGGAGAGTTTGTAATGGGGATGCATGGAGATCTGTTTTATGATGATGTACGTCTAGCTGGATTATATCCACATAATCAAGTTAAGCTGGCAGAAAAAGCTGGAGCAAACGTGTTTGGTCCAGTTATAAATACTAACAGCAATAAAACAGTACCATGGAATATAGCTAGAGCTTGTACATTTGTTAAAGCGTGTTCAGAAACATCAAATATACCAATTCATCCTAATGCTGGCATGGGGGTGGGTGGTGTTCCCATGACAAGCACAGCCCCAGTAGATGCCATTTCTAGAGCATCTGTTTCACTGGTAGAAATAGGTAAAGCAGATGGATTGTAGATAGGTCATGGAGATACTTTTGGAATGGCTTTTCTTCATGAGTTGGCCACAGGAATGGGTGGAGTTCGTACTGCCGGAGATCTGGTAGCACGAGTTATGTCATCTAAGGCCATGAGGATTGGAGAAGCTAAAAAATACGTAGCAGACAAACTTAAGGTTTCTCTAATGGACCTTGCAGATTCTCAAATAATGAGAGAAGTTAGAGAAGATTTAAATATTGGTCATGTATTGGCAAGGCCTGGAGCTGCTATAGGTATGGAAGCTAAGATTCGCATAGAAAAGATACTGGACATTCATATTAACTCGGTATCTAGATTTAAGAAGAAAATAAAAGTAAATTAATTCTTGGAGGTGTTTCATGAATCAAGAAGATCTTATAAAAGAAGCAATTAGCTCTATAGTAGAGTGTGATGAAAAAAAAGCAATACAATTGGCTGAGTTTGTTATTAGTTCTGGTATAGATCCTATCCTTATTCTTAATGAAGGGTTTAGTGTAGGTATTAGAACGGTAGGAGATTTTTTTGAGAGAGGTGAGAAATTTCTTCCTCAACTAATTCAATCCGCAAGTATTATGCAGAAAACTACCAAAATATTAAATTTTGCTGTCCAAGATAATGACCCAAGCAGAAAGGTCGCTAAAATGCTCATTGCAACAGTTGAGGGCGATGTTCATGATATTGGGAAAAGTATAGTTATATCGCTTTTAAAAACCCAGGGAATAGAACTTATTGATTTGGGGCGTGATGTTCCAAATGCTAGGATAATAGAGGCTGCTTTAGATTATGATGTTCATATTATTGGGACTAGTGCATTACTTAGTACTACATTAATGAATCAAAAGACTTTAGAGGATCAATTACGAAAGAGAGGTGTTAGAGAACGATTTAAGACAATTGTGGGTGGAGCACCTGTAACCCAACGTTTTGCGGATAAAATTGGAGCTGATGCTTATGCTGAAGATGCTCCTGAAGCAGTTACTAAGGTAATGGATTTAATTAATGGGAAATAATCTTTTTACGGCTAGATTATTATACCTATGGGCCGTCTATGGAGGTGTTAATTATGGCAAGAAGGAATCTAAGAGCTGGAACTAATAGCTTAAATGGACTTGGGCTAAGCATTCTATCTGAGGATGACTTATTCGCAATTCATTGTGCTACATTGGATGTGTTATATCATACTGGAATTAAAGTTGGGAGCAAAGAAGCCCAAGACCTTTTTGAAGGCGGGGGTGCAAGTGTAGATCGTGACACCAAAATAGTTAAGCTTCCTTCATATCTTGTAGAGGATTGTATTCGTTCTACACCCAGTACTGTTCTCCTGGCTGGCAGGAATTCTAATAAAGACTTCATTATTGAAGGAGATCGAGTTGGTTTTGTGAACTTTGGTGAAGGTGTAAATGTAATAGATCCTTTTACCAAAGAGTATCGAAGAAGCACCAAGCAAGATGTTGCAAACGCAGCATTGTTAAGTGACTATTTGGAGGAGCTAGATATCAATTATCGAGCTGTAGCGGCGCAGGATGTTTCTCCAAAGGTGCAATCACTTCATAATGCGGAAGCCTTATTTTTAAATACATCAAAACATTTTTTCATAGGTGCTGATAGTGTGGAAAACTGCCATAAACTAATAGAAATGGCATCAGCAGTAGCGGGGGGCAAGAAACAGTTAAAAGAAAGACCAATTATTAGCTTTAATGTTTGTCCTACAAGTCCTCTTCAGCTCATACCTGATTGCAGTAACGTCATTATTGAAGGTGCCAGGGCAGGTATCCCTATTAACATTATATCCATGGCTTTAGCTGGTGCAACATCCCCAGTAACACTAGCAGGTACATTAGTAACTCATAATGCTGAGGTATTAAGTGCTATAGTCCTGAGCCAATTAGCCTGTAAGGGAGCACCTGTATTATATGGAAGCTCCACCACAATGATGGATCTTAAATATACTACTTCACCAGTAGGGGCTCCGGAATTAGGACTAATTAGTGCTGGAGTTGCAAGACTAGCTCAATACTACCTTCTCCCCAGTTTTGTTGCAGGTGGATAGGCTGACAGTAAGGTTCCTGATGCCCAATCTGCTCATGAGAAAACCATAACTGCGTTGTTAGCTGCCCAGGGTGGAGCTAATCTAATTTATGGTGCTGGCATGATTGAACTTGGAGTTACTTTTGATTTTGCTCAACTAGTTATGGACAACGAAATATTTAAAATGGTCAAGAGGGTTATAAAAGGAATTCCAGTAACCGATGAACTGTTGGCAATTGATGTGATCAAGCAGGTTGGTCCTGGTGGAGAATTCATTAGTCATGAGCATACTTATAAAAACTTTAAATCTGAGCAATCAAATACAAAGCTTATAGATAGAAGAGGAAGGGATGCATGGTTATTAGACGGGGGAAAAAACATGACTGACAGAGCTTACGAGGACGCACAATATATTCTCAATAATTATAAACCTGAAAAATTACCAGAAGCGGCGGCATTAAGAATTAGAGAAATAATTGCAGAGACAGAAATCGAGTATGGAGTAGTTAAATAATATGACTGTACTCATATACTTAATGGGATAAACGGAAAGGAGAATTAAAATGTCCTTTACTGTGTCAAAACTGAGAGTTGTTTCAAAAGGAGATTTATATCGAATACATGATGCTTCTATAAAAGTCTTAGAGGAAACGGGTGTAGTCTTTGAGTCTGAAAAAGCAAGAGAATTGTTTCAAAAGCATGGAGCCAAGGTCTCAGGAAAAGTAGTTCATATTCCTCAGGAGCTTGTTGAAAAATCAATTGCTGCTTGCCCTAAATCGTTTACTCAACATGGTAGAAATTCTGCAAATTCAATGGCTATTGGCACAATGCAAAAACAATTGGTTGCTTCTACACAAAATGGTTCGGTATATGTTCAGGATTTGGATCAAGGGCGCCGGAGAGGAACCCTGAAAGAATATGAAAAAATCACAAGACTTTGCCAGGCAAGTAATATTGTAAAAGTAGTTGGTGGTATTCCGGCTGAACCTAGTGATGTGAAACCTGAAGAAAGGCATTTAAAGTTAATTTATACCTTACTAAAGCATACAGATAAGCCGCTGCTTGGAGTAAATGGATCTAGTAAAGAAATAAGAGAAATGTTTGATATGGTTGAAATTGCAATGGGTAAAAGGGATTATTTGATTGATCATCCCATGATTGCAGTAGCAGTTGATCCTACAAGTCCCCTTAGATATGATAGTGAACCATGTGAAACAATAATCACATATGCAAGGCATGGCCAGCCCATCTATATCAATTCCTGTTCCTTGGCTGGGGCTACTGCACCTATTAGTTTGCTTGGAACTACTACGTTAATGAATGCAGAGATTCTTGCAGGACTGACTTTAATTCAATTAATTAATCCAGGAAATCCATTTGTATATGTAAGTGGTTCTACAGTAGCAGACATGAAAACTGCCAACTTTGTAACTGGGTCTCCTGAGGGATACTTAATTGTAATTGCAGGACTCCAAATGGCGATGGATCTATATGCAATTCCAAGTAGAGCCATGGCTGGAACAACAGATGCAAAAGTTCCAGATTGTCAAGCAGGATATGAAACCATGCAGAATCTATTTATGTGTTTGCTAGCAGGGGCGCACTTTATTAATTGCAGCTTGGGATGTCTAGACGCAATTATGACTACATCCTATGAAAAATTTATTATAGATGAGGAGATGATAAGTAGAGTTCTTAGAGTGACAAGGGGCATAGATTCCTTTGATAAAGAGACTTTTGTTGATGTAATTCAAGATGTTGGTCATTCTGGTGGCTATTTAACCCATCCAACAACTTTTGCACATTTTAGGGATAGATGGCAGCCAACAGTTTCCTATTGGGATACTTACGAGAAGTGGCTAGAGAAAGGTTCAGAAGACGTGGTTGCAAGAGCGAATAGAAAGTATAAGCAGGTACTGGAGGCTTCTCCTGAATCATTAATTGACATAGCTTTGGAAAAGGAACTGTTAAATTACATGAAATTTATCAATAAATAAGTTCAAAAATATTCAACGTCGGCATTTTTTCAGAAAAAAGCAAATACTTAGTTTGTTTCTGGAAACATTAAGGTAAGTAGGTATTACAAATAAAGATGAATGGAGGAATTGATATGAAGAGTGAGAAACAAATTGACCCCAAAATATTTTGGCCAGCAATAATAGTTGTTTTAGGGTTGAGTATTCCATTAGCTGTTTTTCCAGAGGCAGGATCAAGGGCTGTCAACATTGCTCTAGGATTTATTACTGCTAAATTTGGATGGCTCTTTCTATTATTCTGCATGGGATGTTTTGGTATCTTAATGTGGTTGGCCTTTGGAAAGTATGGCAATGTCAAGTTAGGTGGACCTAAAGATGAACCGGAATTTTCTACCATAAGTTGGATTGCCATGTTGTTTTGTGCAGGAATCGGTATTGGAATCATGCTTTGGTCCTTTGTTGAACCAATTTACTACCTTGGTGGACCACCACTAGGAATTGAACCCCATTCAGCTATGGCTGCGGAATGGGCCCACATGTATGGTCAGTTTCACTGGGGTTTTAGTGCATGGGCCATATATGCAATTGCTTCAGTACCAATAGCATATGCTATATATGTACGTAAGGCACCTCATTTAAGAATGAGTGATGCTAGCAAAGGATTGATAGGAAAACATGCCGATGGGCCCTTTGGTACTCTAATTGATGTATTAATGATGTTTGGCATTGTTGGTGGGGTAGGAACCTCTTTAGGTTTAGCTGTCCCCTTGGTAGCTTCACTATTTGGGGAGTTATTTGGAATACCTGATAGTTTCCTATTGAAAATTGCAATCTTAGCCATTTGGACCTTGATATTTGGTGGAAGTGTGTATAGGGGTCTAAGTAAGGGTATAAAAGTATTAAGTAATTTTAATCTAATTCTTGCTTTAGCATTTGCGGGATTTATACTTTTTGTTGGACCAACTGTGTTTATACTATCTATGTGGACCAATAGCTTTGGAATAATGTTAGATAACTTTTTCCGGATGAGTTTTTGGTTAGATCCAGTATTAAAGGGCGGTTTTCCGGAAGGCTGGACAGTTTTCTATTGGGCCTGGTGGATAGCTTATGCTCCTATGATGGGCCTGTTTGTTGCTAGAATTTCCAAAGGTCGTACAATTAAACAATTGGTAATAGCTGAATGCCTATGGGGAACCATTGGATGTTGGATACCATTTGCCATATTTGGAGGCTACGCTTTGTTCATAGATATTAATGGAATCGTTCCTGTTTCTCAGATACTTGGTGAAGGTGGTCAGGCAGCTGCCATTATTGCAACCTTAAATTCATTGCCCCTGAGTAAGCTGGTTGTTCTGGTGTATACTGTTTTATGTTTCATTTTCCTTGCTACTACTTTAGATTCTTCAGCCTATGTTTTAGCTTCGGCATGTTCTAAAAAACTTGGCGGTGATGAAGAACCAGCCCGTTGGAATAGAGTTGTCTGGGCGTTGGTTTTAGCTGTTGTTGGTACAGGACTATTAGCTGTCGGCGGGCTAAATGCAGTACAAACATCAACTGTAGTTGTTGCTCTTCCTTTGGTGCCTGTATTGATTATTATGATAGTTTCACTATTAAAATGGTTGAAAGAGGATTACGGCGAAATACTTAAGCCAGAGATTCATGCCATAGATTATAAGCCAAAGGAAGTAATAAATGAGGTTGATTCAAAAAATAATCAAATTAATGTGTAACCTTTAAAATAGCATACCAACAGAGCAATAATAATGTGGACCTAAAGGGTAAACTCATCAGGCATAATTTTTGCAAAAAAGTAAATTATTCAAAAACAGGGAGGAAGCCAGGTGAAAACCTATACTTCTTTAGAAATAAGTGCTATTAAACAAGCAGATCTGCAATATTATCTTCATCCTACATCCAGTATATCTATTCTTGAAAAAAGAGGACCAAAAGTAATAACAAGAGGAAAGGGTTGCAAAGTGTATGATATAGAAGGTAAAGAATATATCGATGGCACCTCTGCTCTATGGTTTAATTCTATTGGTCATGGAAGGTCAGAAATTGCAGAGGTAGCTAAAGAACAAATAGAAACTCTAGAAGCTTATCATGGATTTAATGAGTTCTCAAACATACCTGCTATTACATTGGCTGCAAAGGTGGCAGAGCTTGTACCAATTAGCAATCCCAAGGTGTTTTTTACTTCAAGCGGATCTGAAAGCAACGATTCAATATTTAAAATAGTAAGATTTTATTGGTATTCTAAGGGAATAGATAGTAAGGACTATATTATTTCAAGAAATTTAGCTTATCATGGAGTTACATGCGGTGCTGTTCAAGCCACACATCTTCCTAAATTTCATGAAGGTTTTGATCCTTTGTTACCAGCATTTGATATGATTGACGCACCATACTGCTATCTATGTCCTTGGAAAAAGAAGTACCCAGGCTGTAAATTAGAATGTGCTCATGCATTAGAAGAAAAGATTTTAGAACTTGGATCAGATAATGTAGGGGCGTTTATTGCAGAACCTGTCATGGGGACAGGTGGAGTTATTGTACCTCCACCAGGATACTATCAAATAATTAGAGAAATATGTAATGAACATAATGTATTGTTTATAGCTGATGAGGTCATTACTGCTTTTGGTAGAACAGGGGGCAGTTTGTTTGGGATAGAACATTGGCAGGATGTAACACCTGATATTATGACCATTGCCAAAGGAATAACAAGTGGGTATGTTCCCCTAGGAGCTGCAGTAATCTCTGACGAAATATTCCAAGCTATTAGAAGGAAAGAAAAATTGTTTCATGGTTTTACTTACAGTGGCCATGCATTAGCCTGTCAAGTAGGGCTCAAAAATATAGAAATAATCCTAAGAGAAAATTTAAAAGACAATAGCAAAATTATGGGCCAAAGATTAATGGCTGGTTTAAGTGCACTAAACTTAGATGCTATAGGAGAGGTGAGAGGAAAGGGACTAATGGTGGGTATAGAACTTGTTAGTGATCGTTCAACCAAAGAAAAGTTCCAAAATCCATTGGCTGTTAGGGTAGTTGAAATAGCATATGAAAATGGCTTAATTAGTAGACCACTTAATGGAGACATACTTCAGTTATCTCCAGCATTAGTTATCAGTGAGGCTGAGGTTGATAAAATAGTTGAAATATTAGGTGATGCTATAGCCAAGGCTTACAGAGAAAGAAGCTGATAGACTAACCATAAAACCTTATGAGGGAAGTGATTACAATTGGAGAAAGTACTTAGGGTTGACCTAAAAAATCAAGAAGTTAAATGGCAAGAAGAATCTAATGAGTTTGAGTACTATTGGGGACGAGGGTATATAGCAGCTGTAGTTAACAATGAGGTCAATCCTACGTGTGAACCATTGGGGCCAAATAATAAACTAATCTTTGCTAGAGGACCGTTAGCAGGCTCATCTGTTCCTTGTTCTGGCAGGCTATCCATTGGTGGCAAAAGCCCTCTAACAGGGGGTATAAAGGAAGCAAATGCTGGTGGAACCATGGGTCATAGTCTTGGGAAGCTTGGCATAAAGGCCATTATACTAGAAAACAGAATTATGGATGAGGACGTATATGTTTTACGCATAAGTAAAAATAATGCTCAATTATTGAAAGCTCCAGAACTGAAAAAATTGACAACAAGTAAAGCTACTGTAAAACTGTATGAACGTTTTGGTAAAAATCTATCATTAGCTGTAATAGGCCCTAGTGGAGAAATGTGCCTTTTAGCAGCTGGAATTGCCGTGACAGATATGGAAGGACGGCCGTCTCGCTTTGCGGGTAGGGGTGGTTTGGGAGCAGTAATGGGTTCTAAGGGGTTGAAAGCTATTGTAATAGATAATACCGATTCTTCTGTGAAAAAACCAGTATACTCACATAGATTTAATGAGCAAAACAAAAGCTTTGTGAACATGCTAAGGGAAAACCCTCAAACCTCAAAAATTTACACCGAGTATAGTACTGCAGCTGCATTATCGGTGATAAATGCTTTAGGGGCCTTGCCAACCAAAAACTTTAGGCTAGGTCAATTTGATCTTGCCGATAGAATAAATGGTGATGCACTTCATGACATAATAATTAAACGGGGAGGCTCAGGCAATATATCTCATGCTTGTATGCCTGGTTGCACCATAAAGTGTTCGAATATCTTTGCTGATGAAAGTGGTAAAGAGGTTGTTGCTCCATTAGAGTTCGAAACATTAGGTTTAGTTGGCTCAAATCTCTGCATTGGAAGCTTGGACGAAATTGCAGTAATTAATGCTAAGTTAAATGAGCTTGGGTTAGACACTATAGAAACTGGGGCAGCCTTTGGACTTCTTATGGAGGCAGGTGTAATTCCCTTTGGAGATTCAAAGGGAGTTATGAAACTTCTAAGTGAAGTAGAAAATGAAACAATCTTAGGCAGGCTAGTGGGAAGTGGTGCATTGTTGGTGGGGCGTGTTATGGGGCTATCAAGGATACCAGTAGTAAAGGGGCAGGCGATGCCTGCATATGACCCAAGAGCTATTAAAGGAACGGGAGTAACTTTTGCAACCTCCCCAATGGGTGCAGATCATACTGCAGGACATACATTAAGAGCTCCAGTTAATCATTTAGATCCTGAGGGGCAAGTTAGGATAGCCGAAAGTAATCAAATAAACATGGCAGGTGTTGATAATTTAGGACAGTGCATGATGGTAGGACCTGCCCTTGGAGGAAAATTTGCTATTTTGATAGGCTTGCTAAATGCTTTTTATGGATGGGAGCTTGACAACAACTTTGTGGCAACTATGGGAAGAAAAATATTACACCTTGAAAAGCAATTTAATCTAAATGCTGGGATAACCAATGTTCATGATAAACTGCCTGAATTTGTTTATTATGAACCGTTGGACCCACATAATAGTGTTTTTGATGTTAGTGAGAATGAAATAAAAAGTATATTTAGCGCCAACGGGATGGAATAAAATGCAAGCAAAAGAAATACAAAAGCCGCAGATTTTTATAACTCTGCGGCTGTAACTATACTAATTATTTTCTTTTGACTGCAAAATATCATATACTTGAGCTACGTCTTTATCACCTCTACCTGATAGGTTAATGATAATAATCTGATCGCTATCAAGGGTTGGTGCAAGCTTAATTGCATATGCTATTGCATGAGCACTTTCTAAGGCAGGAATAATTCCTTCAACCTTGGACAGTTCCTGAAAAGCATTTAATGCTTCGTCATCAGTAACAGAAACATAATTAGCTCTGCCGGATTCCTTCAAGTGACTGTGTTCTGGTCCTACTCCAGGGTAGTCAAGACCAGCAGCTACTGAGTGGGTTGGAAGAGGTTTTCCTTCTTCATCACAAAGCACGTGGCATTTAAAGCCGTGAATCATTCCTGGTTTTCCTACGGATAATGGTGCGGCATGCCTACCTGTGGAAATACCATGACCACCAGGTTCAACACCAATTATTTTTACATTTTCATCAGCGATAAAACCGGAAAATAATCCTATAGCATTACTACCGCCACCAACACATGCCATAACATAGTCAGGTAGACGACCTGCTTGCTGAATAACTTGTTCCCTAGCCTCTCGTCCAATAATAGATTGAAAATATCTTACAATCATAGGATATGGGTGTGGTCCCACAACAGATCCCAGCATGTAATACGTATGATCATAGTTTTCTATAAGGTCGTTTAGTGCTTCATCCACAGCATCCTTTAAAGTTCTTGTGCCTGATTTTACGGCATTAACCTTTGCCCCCAAAAGCTGCATTCTGTATACATTAAGTGCCTGTCTTTTGGTATCTTCTTCACCCATATAGATGATACATTCCATGTCGAACAATGCTGCCGCAGTCGCAGTTGCTACACCATGCTGACCGGCACCAGTTTCTGCAATAACCCTCTTTAAGCCCATCTGCTTAGCAAGAAGTACTTGTCCAATTGTATTATTGATTTTGTGGGAGCCCGTGTGGTTTAAATCCTCTCTTTTTAAAAAGATTTTGCCACCACCAAGCTTTTCGGACAATTTCTTAGCATAAAATAATGGGTTCGGCCTTCCAATATACTGCTGATACTGATAATCCAGCTCCTTCATAAACTCGGGTTCTTGGATACACTCATAAAACTGCTTTTCCAAGGTATCCAATACTTTCTGCAGTTGAGGTGGTACAAAACTACCCCCAAAATCACCAAAATAACCTTTTTCATTAACTAAACTCTTCATAAACTCGTCTCCTCTCAGCTATTAGCTAAACTAAACTATACTTAGGCTATAGTTTAACAAATTTAATTATATTTGTCACTAACAAAAAGTTCCCCAATTACTTTTAAATTACTTCCAAATTACTTTTTGAATTACTCACTTCACTATTAACTTGTAAAAAAGAATTGATCTAGTTGCTTCTTCGTCTGAAAAACTTGACAATCTCTTCTATTGCTAAAGGAGTTAAGCATAATAATAGAACAACCAGGAGGTCAGTTCCTCTTAACAATGCAGTCTTGAAAATTTCTCTTAGAAATGGAACATTAACAACTGCTAACTGTAAACCTGCAGAAACTAAAAAAGCATATACTAGGGGTCTGTTAGTACCAATTCCTATGGTAAACAGGGATTGTTTAAAACTCCTTACGTTAAAAGCATGGATCAATTGAGAAAAAGCCATAGTTAAAAACGCCATGGTACGTGCTTCTTCTAGAGTTCTTCCCCAGTTGAGAGCTATCCAATAAGCACCAAAGGACACCATACCAATTATAAGACCCTGATAAAGAATTGCTCCGCCTGTACCCTGGGAAAAAACACTTGCTTTGGAATTGCGGGGTGGCTGATTCATGATACCCTTTTCAGGAGGTTCCAAACCTAAGGTCAAGGCTGGGGGACCATCAGTTACTAGGTTTAACCATAAAATTTGGACGGGAGTTAATGGACTACCAAAACCGAGGAGAATTGATGTGAATATAGCTATAATTTCCCCTGTATTACAGGATAATAAGTATTGAATTGACTTGCGGATATTGTTGTAAATAGCTCTGCCTTCTTTTACTGCACTAACAATGGTTGCGAAGTTATCATCTAAAAGTACCATATCGGAAGCTTCTTTAGCAACTGCAGTACCAGTAATTCCCATTGATGCACCGATATCAGCTCGTTTTAAAGCTGGAGCGTCATTGACGCCGTCACCCGTCATAGCAACCACATGACCATGAGCTTTTAGAGCACCTACTATACGAAGCTTATGCTCGGGGGAAACTCTGGCATATACTGTTGTTGTAAGAACGTGCTGCTTAAGTTCTTCTTCATCCATTTTTTCTAATTGCTGCCCGGTAAGTACACCATCCTTGGCACGCCAAATATCTAGTTCCTTAGCTATGGCCAGGGCAGTTTCTTGGTAATCACCTGTAATCATTACTGTTTTTATTCCTGCGCTACGGCTAATAGCCACAGCATCTTTAACTTCTTCACGGGCTGGGTCCTGCATGGCAAAAAATCCAATAAAGGTAAGTTCTACTTCAACAGTTTCAGTAGTTAGCTTTTGGGGAAGTCTATTCCACTTACGAAAAGCTAGTGCCAAAACCCTTTGTCCTTGAGAGGCTATACTAGAATTTACGCCTAGAACTTCGTTACGAATGTCTTGATTTAGTGTTTTTAAGCCTTCTCCTGTAAGTATTTCCGTACAACGTGCTAAAAGTACATCTGGAGCTCCTTTTGTAAAAGAGTAAGTTTCCTCACCCATTGAATGGAAGGTAGTCATCATTTTTCGTGCAGAATCAAAAGGAATTTCTGCTAGACGCGGATAATTTTTTTCCACAGTCTCTTTAACAAGTCCAGCCTTTGATGCAGCTACTACTAGGGCACCCTCTGTAGGGTCGCCTATTATTCCATAACCTTTATCAGTAGTCTCTAGACGGGCATCGCTATTTAAGAGGCCGCCTAAAAGTATTAATTCTCTGTTTTTGTCATCTAACGGAGCAATTTTTGTTCCGTTATGATTCAAAAAATCCCCAACTGGCTGATAACCTATTCCTGTTACTTGTAACAAATTGCTATTCACATAAAGCTGTGTAACAGTCATTTCATTTTTAGTCAAGGTTCCAGTTTTATCGGAACAAATATATGTTGCAACACCAAGGGTCTCTACTGCAGGCAACCTGCGGATAATAGCATTGCGACGGCTCATCCTGGTTACACCTAATGCTAAAACAATTGTAACTACAGAAGGTAATCCTTCCGGGATTGCTGCTACTGCTAAAGCAATGGATGTTAAAAAAATATCTAGGAGCTCTTGTCCGCGTAGTAACCCAGTTGCAAAGATTACGGCGACAATAACTCCTGCAGCAAGCCCTAAAACCCTACCCAGTTTAGCTAATTGAAGCTGTAGAGGTGTGGAATCCGGTGGTGTTTCTTGGATCATTCGTGCTATTTTACCTAACTCGGTATTCATGCCTGTATTGGTAATGATAGCCCTAGCGCGCCCTCCTGTTACAGAAGTTCCTCTAAAGACCATATTTTTACGATCACCGATGGAAACATCATTAGCCTTAATTACAGAAAGTATTTTTTCTACAGGTACTGACTCTCCAGTTAAAGCTGCTTCATTCACATTTAATGATGCAGCAGCAATTAAGCGTGCATCAGCAGGAATGGAATCTCCTGCTTCTAAAAGTATTACATCTCCAGGTACTAGATTATCTACATTAATTTGGCTTACTTTACCAGCCCTTAATACTTTAACCAGAGTTTTAGTCATTTCTTTTAAAGCTTTTAAAGCCTGTTCTGCCTTGTTTTCTTGAAATACACCTAGAGTAGCATTTAAAACTACAATGATTAAAATAATAGTGGTATCTACCCATTCGCCCAGAGCAGCAGAAGTAATAGCTGCAATAATTAGAATTAGAACTAAAATTTCTTTAAGCTGGGCAATAAACATGGAAATAAGCCTTCTTGGTGGGGGTTCTTGTAATGAATTAGAACCATATTCTTGAATACGTTTATTGGCTTCATCAGTACTTAGCCCTTGGTCTAAATTGGTTTGCAATTCCTGAACTATTTCTTCGACTTCTTTTGAATACCAATTTGTTAGATCCAAATTAACCCCTCCCATATTCAACAGCAGCTTTTTTTATTATTATATCTAAATCAGTATTGGTTATTCCAGTGGAAAAAGCAACTATGGAGGGCCGGGTGATGTTTAAATACAAAAATCCCCCAATGGGCTTGTGTGGTGAGGTAGAGCCCACTGGAGAATGAGGAGGCAAAAATATAGTCAACTTATACAATAATTTTAGACTATTTGTCGATTATTACCATTGCCCCCAGGTCCTGAATTAGTAGGACTATCGTCCTAACTTTGGTTTAGGGTTTCTCTTATTCCAAAAAATGTGTCGAATTTCAGAGAATGGATGGTGTTTGTGCTGTATACATACAATATAAAACACGTTATAATTTAAGGTAGTGCTAATTAAAGTCATAGAAGTGGTGATATAATTGACACAAAAACTCTTGGAAAAAATACGTATCAAATTTAGACAGATCTTAAAAATAGCAGGATCACCCCACTCAATTGCACTAGGAGCATCGGTAGGGGTGTTTTGGAATTTCATTCCATCGGTTGGAGTTGGTCCATTTCTTTCAATGGGTCTGGCAAAAATGCTTCGTGGTAGTGCTGTGGCTGCACTTACTGCAAATTTAGCTACGGGATTCTTTATTCCCGTTTTTTATAGTATGAATATGATTACAGGTCGATTTCTAAAGGGTGATCAGGTACAGAGTGTCGAAATCGAAGAGAGACTGCAAGGCTCCTTACAAGAGTCAATGACAAAGATAGAGGGAATTGTTGAACAACCTACCAGCTACTTGTCTTTAGATAGAATGCAAGACTTTACTGCTGATTTTTTAATAGGAGCAATAGTGAATGCCCTTATAGGAGCAACTTTTATCTATCTAGTGTTTTGGGTTATATTAATTCGTAGGCATAAGATAAAGAAAAGCGGACAGAATGAATATATTTGATTGCAAACAGAGGAGGTTGAGATGTATAAAAGGGTTGGCGGACTACTGATACTCCTAGTTGTTGTGGCCTTTTTCTATAGTTCAGGAATTATTCAAGCATTAATAATAGGCGATATGGAACATATCCAGGGTTTTTTAGATGACTGGGGAATTTTTACACCTCTCGGATCAATGTCCATAATCTTATTACAGGCCTTTGTGGCACCTATCCCAGCAGTTTTTATATATATTGCGAATGGGATAATCTTTGGTGCAATTGGGGGCTTTTTCATTTCTTGGATAGGATCATTGCTAAGTGCTTATCTTTGCTTCGCATTGGTTAGGCATTTTAATTTTAATATGCAGATAAAAAACGATTTTTTGAGAAAAATAATAGGTTTTTTTGAAACTTATCAGGAAAAAGCTGTTTTTATAGTCCGTTTAATGCCTTTTATACCCACAGATCTAGCTAGCTTTGCATTTGGGTTTACTTTAATTAAGACGAGATATTATGTAATTGGTACAGCCTTAGGGCAAATACCTGCTATCTTATTCTATTCTGTTTGGGGAGGAATGCAGCTGCCATTGTTATGGAATATAATAGCCATATTGATGTGGGCTGCAGTTGTTTTAGGAGTAATAAAAGTATATGAGCTTTTTAAAGAAAAAGATAACCTTCGAACTTCCGATAGTGAGGGGAATGAAAAGATATTTTTCTAAGATTTGCAAGATTTAACGTAAAAATCATAGAGTACAAATATATGATTGTACAAAAGCTACATTTAAAGCATAAGCATTTTTTCTTGTAATAAATTAATAAGTTATGATAGAATAACTTCAGGATGGTATCTAACTAGAACCATACCATTGGATAATGAGAATTAACTAAGCCCTTGGTATGTTTTTATGGGCTTTTTTATTTTTCTTAGGAGGGGATATCTTTTGTTTTTAAATATGCTAAAAGGGAAAATACATGGCGCGACGGTTACAGACGCTAATTTGAATTATAAGGGAAGCATTACTATTGATGAAGACCTTATGAAGGCAGCTGGAATTCTGACTCATGAAAAGGTACAGGTTGTTAATAATAACAATGGTGCAAGATTTGAAACCTATGTTATAAAGGGTGAGGCTGGTTCAGGTACTATTTGTCTAAATGGTTCTGCTGCGAGACTAGTTCAACCAGGGGATAAGGTTATAATCATAGCTTATTGTTATATGACACAGGAAGAAACCAAAAATTATGAGCCAAACATAGTATTTGTTGATGAAAAAAACAAACTAACAGATTAATAGATATAGCATTTAAAAAGGAACCGATAGGTTCCTTTTCTTGAAAATAAACAGGATTCTTTAGTCAGATGGAGTTAAAACTCCATCTGAATATTATAGAGCGAAACTTGCCAACTTGTTTGGCGTAGCTAAGCTAATCCTTTAGGGAAAACCGTTATCCAGGGGCTTAGTACCACTTATCCCCCACTACGCCAGTAGTTCTAGCATTGTGATTTTTGCAATGCGTAGAAATACCAGTGCAGAGCAAGAGGTGGGAGTCTTGAGTGAAACTTGTCAACTTGTTGACATAGCTGAAACCATGCAAGGCTAGTGGTAGTTAGCCATCGGATAAATTCAGATTATGGAGGTGTAGGCATGTCTTTAGAAAAAGAACAATTAAAAAAAGAGATTATCAAGTACGGGCAACTATTAATTGAAAAAGGGTTGGTGATTGGAACAGGGGGTAATATTAGTGTTCGAGTAAATAAAGAATTAATGATGATTACACCAAGTGGGATGGCTTATGACAAGTTAATTCCCGAAGATATTGTTATAGTGGATATGAAAGGTAATATAGTAGAAGGTGACAGAAAACCATCAATTGAAGTGAATATGCATAGAAGTATTCTAAGGGCAAGAAAGGATATCAATGCAGTTGTACATACCCATTCAGTCTATGCAAGCGCAATTGCTATTACAAGGCAAGACCTTCCTCCGGTAACTGATGCAATGGCTATTGTTTTTGGAGGGGCCGTTAAAACTGCGGAATATGCCAGGACGGGAACAGAGGATCTCGCGGTTCAAATTGTTGAGGCTTTAGGTGATACGGCTGCTGCTTTATTAGCAAATCATGGTGCAGTAGGAGTTGGCAAAAGTCTAGATGAAGCACTTGGTATCTGTGAGCTATTAGAGGCTAGTGCCAAGATATACATATATTCAAATGTGATTGGAAAACCAGTAGTGTTATCAAAGCAGTTAATACAAAAAGAAAGAGAGGATATGGCTGTTCGATATGGACAAAAGTAGATTAAATGGAAATAATTATTTAGTAATACAATTGGCATAGATGAGTCGCTTATTGAATATTTATTTACAGATGAAAAAATGGTGGTGACTAGATGAAAAAAGTATTCTGTGCCTTCTTTTTGTTCGTTTTTATGAACCTAATATTGATGTCACTCAATGTTTCTTCAGTTCTTACTGAGGAGCCAATGCTTGTGGGCTGCCATGATCAGGATAGGATTTTGTTAGCCACCGAACCTGCTCAAAAGGGCCCAGACGTAGAGGAATTGCAGGAAAGGTTAAAACATCTTGGGTATTATAATGGAGAGATTACAGGCATTTATGATTATCCAACTCAAAGAGCTGTAAGTCGCTTTCATAGGGATCAAGGTAGGGGTTCTTCCGCAATGGTTACCTTGGAAACCTGGGATTTGCTCGCCCAGAATGTGACAACCCCGCCACCCCCAGATAAAGACTTTAAAACCGTAGATGGTGATATAATCATTGTAATTGATAAAAACAAGAATCAGCTTACTGTCTATACGGATGATGGTGAAGTGTTCAAACAGTATCCTGTAGCCATAGGGAAGAACAAAACACCTTCTCCGGTAGGAGAATTTAAAGTGGCAAATAAATCTGTAAGAAATAATGGAGCAACGGGCACCCGCTGGATGGGTCTTAATGTTCCTTGGGGGTCATATGGAGTTCATGGTACAAATAAACCATGGTCTATAGGCAGAAGAGCCTCCGCGGGTTGTATAAGAATGTTTAATCAGCATGTTGAAGAACTCTTTCCTTTTGTAAAAGTAGGGACACCTGTAATAATAGTAGGTGACTATCCCCCGTTAGGAAAGCCTAACCTGAAATCTGGTATAAATTCTCAGAGTTTAATTCCTGTACAGTATCAGCTTAGAGAGAAAGGTGTTTACTGGGGGCCAGCCGATGGGAGATTTGGCCTGATGACGGCTTCCGCAGTCAAATACTTTCAACTTTTGAATTCAATGGAGCCTACAGGAGAGCTCTCAGAAGAATTTTATGGAATCCTAGAAAACAAGTCTGCACCTTAAGCTGATGCAGACTTGTTTTTAGAATTTTTACCTTTTTTCCATAACTGTAGTAATCCTGCTAGTACTATCCCGAAGATAGATCCGACAAGAAATCCAATTAAGATTTTTAAATATAAACCACTTTCGCTCGCAAAGATAGCGTTATCTCTTTCAAGTTGAGAGAGATTGTCTCTGTGTACCACTATCTCTTGTTCAAGGCTTTCTATCTTTTCTTCATAGCTAGCTGCTAGTTCTTTATTCCTTGCTATTTCCTTTTCTAAACGCTCTTCATATGTGTCTGTGATTTTTCTAATCCTAGTATCACTATCTTCAATTCTCTCCATTAGATAATCTATTTGCTTGTTAATGATAAATAATGCAGTCTGCATTTCATTCATTGCTTCCCAGCTAATAATTTGATTTTCATTAGACTGGGTAGGCGTGCTTTCTTCTTCAGTACTTTCTTCTTCAGTACTTTCTTCTTTTGGAATAACTTCTTCTTGTGTAATATTTTCTTCCGTTATGTCATTGGTTTCATCTTGAGCAATAATAACTGGGGAGAATAACAGGATCATAATCATTAGCATACAGAGAAACTTATTCACGATAGAACCCCCTTGGTATTCTAAATTTTTAATTGTTACAACTGAATCTTTCTATTTGTTCGGCATATTTCCTTTAAACTGTGAAAAATAAAAAACAGCTAGGTTTAAATTAGCTGCTTAAAATTTGTACAACTATCGTTTTTGTTTGGATTAATTAATCAATTAATTGATAACATACACCCACCAACCCTGGGCCAGTATGCACAACAAGAGCTGGGCTTATTTGACTAAATGATAATTCTTTTACGTTTGGTTTATGCTCAAAGTATTTCTTTAATTTAAGGCCTTCTTCTTCAGCATCACCATGCACCACGGCTAGGTTTATGTTTTTACCATCAGTTAGCTCTTCAACAAGTTCAACAATTTTAGCAATAGATTTTTTCCTACCCCTTACCTTTGCATGAGAATAGTATTTACCTTCTTTATTTACGGATATTACTGGCTTTAAGTCAATTAAAGAACCAAGGGTAGCTGAAACAAGTCCGATTCTTCCACCCTTACGTAAATACTCTAAGGTGGGAATGGCATAAAAAACATTTATTTTCTGATGAGCTGTTTTCAAGTTGTTCACAATTTCATCAAAGTTCATTTTCTTTTCCTCTAGAAGCTTGGCCCCCTCCTTAACGAGTAAGCCCAATCCCATGGAAAGAGTATTAGAATTAATAACCCTGATATCCATATCAGAGAATTCCTTCCTTAAAGTCTCAACCATTTCATATGTAGCACTTAGACCACTTGACATCAAGATAGCAAGAACTTTTTTGTAGCCTTTAGTACGTAAATCTTCAAGGAGCTTAGTTGCTGTCGCTCGAGATGGCTGTGAAGTTGTTGGTATTTCTTCCGGAAATCTTGCATATACCTCTTCGGGGGTGATTTCTAGTCTATCATCATACTCTTTATTTGGATAGATAACTTTTAATGGAAGCAGGTGAATGTCATATTTTTCAATAGTTTCTTGAGGTAAATCACAAGAACTATCCGTTATAAGAGCTATTTTCTCATTTAATGTCATTTATCTTCCTCCTTTTTACAATATTCATATTATTTATTATATACTTTATTACAAAGAAATAAAATTATATATATGAATATTTTAGAAGTTATTCTAATTATTATAATATTTTACAAATAAACTATTATCGTATCCATTAATCATATATTCTTTTGAATTTTACAATAAATTTGCTAGTCATTTTAGCAAACCTTGATGATTTGTTATATAATATTAAGTAGGAAAAGCTCTAATATAGGGGCAAAATATGAAAAAAGAATGGAGGAGTACTAATAAATGCAAATTAAAAGTGCTGATTTGCCTGGGATTGGCAAAAAGTATTCTGTGACAACCAAGGACGGATATCTTTTTGTCATTATTATACATCATACGGGAAAACGTGAAATTTATTTTATGAATGATGATGAAGATGATGGACCTATTTTAACTTTGGACCTAAATGACGAAGAAGCTAGAAAGGTTGGCTCTATTCTTTTAGGTGCTGACTATCAACCTGTTAGTGATGAAAAACTTGAAATTATGAGGAAAAATATACTTGTAGAGTGGATTAACTTATGTCCAGAATCTAAGCTTACGAATATGGCAATAAAAGATGCCCAAATTAGAAAGATAACAGGTGCTACCATCATTGGTATCCAAAGGGGTGATCAAGTAATAGGCAGCCCTGATG
The DNA here is from genome assembly GCA_001515945.1 of Desulfitibacter sp. BRH_c19. Lineage (NCBI taxonomy): Bacteria > Bacillati > Bacillota > Clostridia > Neomoorellales > Desulfitibacteraceae > Desulfitibacter > Desulfitibacter sp. BRH_c19. Next base: position 8,877 of record LOER01000033.1, on the reverse strand, counting down.
TAAATGAAGTTCTTTTGGATGGTGATGTCCTGATGGTAATAGGCAAAAAAGATCAGGTTAAGGCATTGGAGGCGTTATGCATAAAAAAGGAGTGAATAATTAATGCTGGAAAATGTATCTTTGCTGTTGCTCGGGGGAATTATGTTACTTCTGTTTTTCAGCATTAGTTTTGCCTCCCAAAGAATTCGGATTCCTTCAGTACTTCTATTTATTATAGTAGGTATACTATTAGCTGGTGCCTTTAGCAAAAGTGAGACTTTACATACAATAGCAGAAATAGGTATCGTTCTTTTGTTTTTTTTATTGGGATTAGAGTTTCCATTACAAAGAATGCTAAGTATCTCAAAAAAGGTATGGCCTGCTGGTGTTCTTGATCTGATATTAAACTTGGGAATAGGGTTTTTAATTGCACTCTTATTTGGGTTTAATTTATTGACAGCTTTTCTTATAGGTGCAGTAGCCTATGCAAGTAGTTCATCTATTACAGCTAAGATGCTTGAAGAGAAAAAAAGACTAGCTAATCCAGAAGCAGAGTTTATACTTGCTCTACTCATTTTCGAAGATTTGGCAGCCCCTATTCTAGTATCCTTTTTAGCTGGTGCATACTCAGGAGCCGAAATTACAGGTCAATTTATGGGAGTTCTATTCCTTAAGATTATAATTATGACAGGTGGCGCTATAATAATTGGGTATTATGGTTTTCGAAAACTAAGCAATTTTGTTGAAAAATACCTAGAAATGGATTTTATGTCGCTATTTGCAGTAGGAATTGCATTTGGATATGCTGGACTAGCAATTGCATTAGGCTTGTCAGAAGTTCTGGGGGCTTTTTTGGCTGGAGTAATGCTCTCAGAAACTGGAAGGGCTAAGGAGTTAGAGCATTTAATACTACCTGTTAGAGATATTACTCTTCCATTCTTTTTCTTCTGGTTTGGCACATCTATTTCTTTTGGAGAAACTGTTCCTAATATTTTATTCTTAATTGTACTTATTTTATGGTCAATCATCGGTAAAATAATCGTTGGTTTTTATGGGGGTAGAATGTATGGTTTGTCATCAAGGGTTTCAATTAGAGCAGGTTTGTCCTTGGGGCAAAGGGGAGAATTCTCGGCGATAATAGCAGCCATGGCACCATCGCAACTACGAGTATTTAGTGGTATTTATATATTGACTACAGCTTTTATAGGGGTGTTTTTATTTAACAAAGCCCCAGCATGGTCAAAGGCAATTAATGACAAATACTTAAAGCAGAAAGTCATATAAGTTCGCCAGAAGTTATATTGAAACCCTTATACTTGGCGTAAAGGTCAAAAGGGGTTTTTTAATTGAAAATGTTTCTCAAAAAAGACTTGACAAATAGTACGATAAAGGCGAAAATAGTGATAAAGGTTATCAATTATATTATAGTGGTGTAAAAATAACGCCATTTATTATTTGGCCTCTCAATGAGAATTATTATCAAGGAGTGATGAGCTGTGACTTTAGAAGAAATCAAAAAAGGGCAGATGTTTAAAATTATTTCCATCGTTGATCCATATATTAGAGCTCAAACAATTAGATTTGGCTTAGGGGAAGGGGAAAATGCTATCTGTGAGGAGATTGTACCAGCGGGTCCCATTATTATCCGAAAAAACTTGCAAGAGATAGTTCTTGGTAGAGGATTAGCAAAACAAATTTTTGTTGCTTTGTCATAAGAAATAAATATTTACATTAGGAGATGAACTATTGTGGCACATTGTCATGGAAAAGACCTACCTATTGAAATTCCTACAGGGGCTAGAAAAATAGTCTTAGCAGGGAACCCAAATTCAGGAAAATCCGTATTTTTTAACGCATTAACTAATCTATATGTAGACGTATCAAATTATCCCGGTACAACTTTAGAAATTTCTCATGGAAAACTGGGTAAGGATGTGATTATCGATACACCAGGTGTATATGGGCTATCATCTTTTAATGATGAAGAAAGAATAGCTAGGGATATTATTTTAAATGCAGATATAGTTCTCAATGTTGTTAATGCCCTTCATTTGGAAAGAGATTTATTTCTAACTCAACAAATCATCGATACTGGGATACCAGTAGTGGTAGCTTTAAATATGATAGATGAAGCTGAAAAGGAAGGTTTAATAATTAATTTTGAGTTACTCACAAAAGAATTGGGTGTACCTGTAATTCCCACGGTAGCAGTTAAAAGAAAAGGTATAGATCAGGCAAAGAAATCTATTGAAAAAGCGGTCAAAGGAAATCCCACTCCTGAAATTAAAGATAAAATGATGTACATGAGAAATAGGGTGGGTCATCAGGGGGAAGCATTGCTTATCCTTGAAGGTGACCATATAGTAGCGCAAAGGCATGGCTTGGAACCTGGTGCTGAAATGGAACAAATATATCTACTTAGACGTAAAAGGGTAAACGCTATTATAGAAGGGGTTTTGGAGCATACCAGTAAAACAAGGGTATTTGGCAAGTGGCTAAGCAGAATCATGATTAGGCCTATTACAGGAATACCAATTCTCTTGTTTGCACTATGGCTAATGTATCAAGTAATAGGTGTTTTCGTTGCTGAAGGGGTAGTTGGGATTACAGAGGATATTATTATGGGTGAATATTATGAACCTATAATGCGAGGGTTAGTTGGTCAATTCTTAGATGAGAATGGCTGGTTAGGGTATATTCTAATTGGTGAGTTTGGAGTTCTAACAATGACATTTTCTTATGTAATTGGGTTATTAATGCCTTTAGTAATAGGTTTTTACTTATTCCTATCTGTTTTTGAAGATTCTGGTTACTTGCCAAGACTTGCAGCATTAGTTGATAGAGGGTTAAATTCAATTGGATTAAATGGAAGGGCCATAATTCCTCTAATTCTTGGCCTTGGGTGTGTAACAATGGCTACCATAGTCACAAGGATACTTGGAACAGAAAGAGAAAAACGCATTACAGTTTTTCTGCTTGCTTTGACTGTTCCCTGCTCTGCTCAGTTAGGAGTTATTGCAGCCATGTTGGCTACTTTAGGTGCTAATTATGCCCTAGCATATACAATAATAATTATTTCAATCTTTATATTGATAGGAACTCTTTTAAGTAGGTTTTTACCAGGCAAGTCATCAGACCTGTTAATTGATTTGCCACCATTAAGATTACCAAGAGTGATGAATGTTTTAAAGAAAACAACAATAAAATCATATAACTTTTTAAAGGAGGCTTTCCCATTGTTTGCAATTGGAGCTTTCTTGATAAGCTTCTTGCAACTAACAGGTGTCCTAAAATGGTTACAAAAAATTCTAGCACCTTTGACTACAGGATTACTGGATTTGCCTCCAGAAAGTGCTACTGCATTTATTATGGGTATAGTAAGAAGAGATTTTGGGGCAGCAGGGTTAAATGATATGACTTTGGAACCGATGCAGATTCTAGTAGCTCTAGTAACTATAACGCTGTTTGTACCGTGTATTGCTTCGGTAATGGTACTATTTAAAGAAAGAGGTAAAAAAGAGGCTGTTATAATTTGGTTAGCAACATGGGTAATTGCCTTTTCTGTTGGTGGTATTATAGCTAAGATAAGTTCATTTTCTACAAATCCACTTGTGGTAAGTATAGTCTTTAGTTTAATTGTACTTGCAATAGCCTTTATTACAAAGATAAAAATTAGTTCTCCTAAGTCTATTGAAAGGATGTAGAGCGAGATGGATAGTAATGCTAAGAATCTATGTTGTACTATGTGTGGTTTTCCAATTAAAAAAGGTGAAATTATTTTAAAATGTCCTCGTTGTAATACACCAATAAATATGCATAGTTGTAATGGAAATTGTAGCAAATGTAAGATTAAACACTCGCAGCAGCAGTCTTATTAAATTTTGCCACCTCAAGAGGAAAGTGGTCCCAAAGTGTGTCTTCCACTAGGGCCACTTTTTCTTATTAATACTTCTATAGTCTTTCCTTTCGCCATTGCTCTACGCCGTTTTCTTCTGCTAATAAGCATGTCTAGGCCAAACCCTTATAGAAATGATGAATCTTGGGGAAAAGAGAATAAAAGTTTCAGCTCTCTTTTTTTGAGGTTTTTGTTAATGCTGCAGTCACTAAAGCTGTAATGGGAATTGCAAATATAAGTCCTATACTTCCTGACAATGCTCTTACAAATTCCGTTGCGATAAAGTCCATATTAGCTATCTTTAAATAGGATTGCTGATAAGCCAAGAACAACAACAACAAGGGAATTGATGTTCCTGTGTAAGCTAGAATTAAGGTATTACTCATGGTACCCATGATATCTTTTCCTACATTCATTCCAGATCGAATCAGCCTAGACCTTGAAATAGAAGGATTGTTAAGTTTAATTTCTTCCATGGAGGATGCTATTGACATGCTTACATCCATAACAGCCCCTAAAGCCCCAATTATCATACCTGCAAAAAGTAAATTTTTAAAATTAAAGCCCACACTATCTGCAATATACATTAGCATTTGAGCTTCCTGTCCACTTAAACCGGTTAGTTTAGCGGCATGGCCAATCCAAAGTGATATAAAGGCTGCAATGAGAACACCACCTGTGGTACCTAAGATAGCTGCAAGTGTCTTGCTAGTAAATCCACTAATAACTACCAGAGTTATAGTAGTAACTATAACGGAGATTCCTATGGCCAGCAGAAGTGGATCATAACCCTGTAACATGGCAGGGAGCATCACCTTAGCAATCAAAAATACTGTGATAGCAAGGGTTAAAATTGCCTTCAAACCTTTTAGCTGTCCAATTACTAACAAAACTAAAACAAATATGCCAAGTAACATATAAATATGAAATTCCCTGTAAAAATCTTGTGGATAAGCAGTAGTGATCTGGTTATCTATTACATCCATTGCTAAAATAACCTTATCACCTGGATTAATCATCATATCCATTGCAGGGTTATCAGAAAATGCGTTTTCTACAAGAACTTTTTCTCCTTTAAAGGGTCCGGCAAGAATTTCTGCTGAAAATGTCTGGTGGACAAAACCATATTCACCTTCACCTTCATCAAGTAAGTCAATTATTTTTGCCCTTGCCATGACGGGTTCTGGTATATCATCATAATAATCTTCACCTAGCAAATCATTAGCACTAGCGACAGCAGGAAGAACTAGTAATATCAGAAATATGACTGTTGAAATTATTTTTCTCACTAATATCACCTCCAAAGAGCATTGGAAATATCTATTTAAGCTACTGAATAATCTTCTATTTTAAACCCTAGAATCCTTTTTATAAATAATGTCATTAGACACCTTTTGTCCTCCAGATAATATTTAGGCATATGACTAAATTAAGATTTGCTCTTCTAAGAACAGGATATTTGCTATATATAGTTGAAATAATAATTTATGATAGTAGAATAGAGATAGTTAAAACATGTTCTATATCGTATTAATAGTTTAAAAATAATATATTTGAGGGGGTATTTTTTTGAAAAGAAAAATCGTAGTAATTGGCGGGGTAGCAGGAGGAGCTGGAGCTGCTACTAAGGCTAGACGTGTAGATGAAGCTGCTGAAATTATCATGTTCGAGCGGGGTGCACATGTATCTTTCGCCAATTGTGGTCTACCATATCATATCGGAGGACAGATTGAAGAAAGAGATAATCTCTTTTTAGTATCTCCTGATCGATTTAAAAATTGGTATAACATAGATGCCAAAATAAATCATGAGGTAATAAAGATAGACAGGGCAAACAGGAAAGTTCAAGTTATGAATCATACCAATGGAGAAACCTTTTGGGAAAGCTATGACAAATTGATTGTTGCTACTGGTGGGAGCTCCCTAAAACCACCAATACCAGGAATTGATTTGGAGAATATACATAATCTATGGACTGTTCAAGATATGGATAATATTTTAGAGGGTATGGCAAATACTAATCTTAAAAAGGTAGCTGTTATAGGTGCAGGATTCGTTGGCCTAGAAATAGTCGAAGCCTTTGTTAATAAAGGTTTGGAAGTTGTATTAGTTGAGAAGGATAAACAGGTTCTACCGGCAATTGACCATGAAATGACAAAGAAAATACAAACAGAACTTGAAAACAAGAATGTTCATTTAATACTTGGCCAGGGAGTTACAGAATTTGAAGGAAAAAATGGAAAAGTTGAAAAAATAATACTCGAACAAGGTACATCAATTGAGGTAGATTTAGTAGTAGTATCAATAGGTGTTAAACCAAACCTTTGTATTTTAGAAGATGCTGATATAGAGATTGGCTATGCTGGTGGAGTGGTTGTAAATGAATATATGCAAACCAATGATCCCCACATATACGCTGCAGGAGATATTGTTGAATCAACACACCTTGTAACAGGCAAAAAGATGAGAATGCCTTTGGCAGGCCCAGCGAACAAGCAAGGAAGGGTTGCTGGTGCAAATGTAGCTGGAGGAAAGCTAAAGTTTAAAGGTGCTTTAGGAACATTCATTGTAAAAATATTTGATATAGTTGCTGCAAAAACTGGATTATCTGAAAAAGAAATTGCTAAAGAAAAGATTGAATATTTTCTTTCTTACTCTGCAACAAAAAGTCACTCAGGGTATTATCCTGGAGCAGAATGGATGATAATTAAGCTTCTGGCTGAAAAAAGAACAGGGCGGATATTAGGGGCACAAGTTGTAGGTGCAAAGGGAGTTGACAAGAGAATAGATGTATTAGCAACAGCAATTTATGCTAAGTTGACTGTTGAAGATTTAGAAAACCTAGACCTGGCTTATGCTCCTCCATTTTCCTCAGCAAAGGACCCTGTAATAATTGCTGGAATGGTAGCTTCAAATTTAATGCGTGGTGAAATAGAAACAATAAATATAAACGAGTTTAATGAAGCATTAGGAAAGGGAGAAAAACTACAAGTAGTAGATTGTAGGAGTATGTCTGATATAGATGATATGGGACGCATTCCAGATTCAGAAATAATGCCAGTTGATGAGATACGTGAATGGTTTGGCGATTTAGACAAAGATGCTCCAACCGTTTTATACTGTGGAATTGGTTACAGATCTTACCTAGCATATAAAATATTAAAGCACCATGGCTTTAATGTAAAAAATCTAAGTGGAGGTTATAGTGTCTGGGCAGGTAAAACCCCAAAGTAAAAACATTTGAAGATTATTCATATTCCATGAAGGATAATTCCTACAAATAGAGAATTTATTACTTAGTATTACTGAAACGAATCTAATCAAAGGAGGCATGAATTATGAATATTACAATTTCCCCAGATGCCAAATCGTTAATAGGAAAGAAAACTAGTGAAATAGTCTTAAAGAAAGAAATAACCCGTAGTTGAGCGGGGACATCTATTAGACCTGCCGTGTATGCAGGTAAACCTGATAGTCCAGATGATTATAATTCCTATGAAGTAGATGGAATAACAGTCTATATAGTAAATGATGAAGGAACTGAAAAAAACATCAATATAGATGTTAAAGGTATAGGACCATTTAAACAAGTTGTTATAGAAGGATTTTAAGCGAAATTAATGCTGCTTAGGGGATAAGCAGCATTAATTTTTTGCTCTCTTATAATAAACACTTCTCATGTTTTTTCCAATGCACAAATAATATGTAAAAGAAGGTAAATGGCATTAAGTGTAGAATGCATTTATTAATACAAAACAGGTATAATGAACTTTATTAAGTTAAGATAGTAGGAGTGGAGATATGGAAACTATAGTAACAACTGTTGCTATTCTAGAAGAAAGCAACGCATTCTTGATCAGTCGGCCCGACAGCACAGGTTTTTGGGAATTTCCAGGTGGAAGGCATGTTTCAGGAGAGGAACCAGAAATAGGTTTAATGAGAAGCGTTAAGGAAGAGTTGAGTATTGACATTACTATTCTTGATATTTTCAAAGTGGTTTCTCATGTGGTTGATAACAAACAGATTGTTATTCTCGCATATTTATGTGTACGAAACTTTGGTGAACCAGAAAGTAAACATGATGGTGAATTCAATTGGGTTACCTTGGATGAACTGAGGTCCGGTAAATTTGAATTTTCAGAGTCTAACAAGAAAATTATTAATAAAATAAGTCTATTTTCGGGATGTGGCCCGTCTCTCATCTCCTAACAAACTGCTAACCCCTATCTTGTGATGGGGGTTTTAGTTTTTTCAAAAGAAAACATACCAGTATGTTTCATATATTTAAAAGGATTATTAGAGATTATTATTGTATTTATAAGGTAGGAAAATGTATGATTTTACGAGGATATTTGATCATTAGTAAATCGCTGAAGGCTTAAATATAGGTAAAAACCAAAAAACAGGGAGAGATACTATGAATATGGAAGAAAAGATAGCAGAGCTGCGAAATAGACAAGACAAAGTAAAACAGGGAGGCGGCTTAAAGAGGATAGAAAAACAGCACTCCCAGGGCAAGCTGACAGCCAGAGAACGTATAGAGAAATTTTTAGACCCTGGCACATTCACAGAGCTAGACATGTATGTCACCCATAGAGCAACAAACTTTGGAATGGAAAAAGTAGAAGCACCAGGAGAAGGAGTAGTAACAGGCTACGGTACAGTACGAGATAGACTAGTTTATGTCTATGCCCAAGACTTCACAGTAGTTGGAGGATCACTTGGGGAAATGCATGCCAAGAAAATATGTAAAGTCATGGATATGGCAATGAAAATGGGAGCACCCTGTGTAGGAATCAACGACTCAGGAGGAGCTAGAATCCAAGAAGGAGTAGACGCACTAAGCGGCTACGGACAAATATTTTACAGAAACACCCAAGCCTCAGGAGTAGTACCTCAAATAGCAGTAATTATGGGACCATGTGCAGGAGGGGCAGTATACTCACCAGCCCTAATGGACTTTGTATTTATGGTAGAAAAAACAAGTCAAATGTTCATAACAG